>WFOW01000031.1 GCA_015487895.1 Gammaproteobacteria bacterium
CCGCGCGGGTGCGCGCCGCCTGCCTGCTCTACGGCCCGGACGGGAAGGCGGTGGCGCGCTACGACAAGATGCACCTGTTCGACGTGGAGGTAGCGGACAGCGGCGAGCGCTACACCGAGTCCGAGACCATCGAGCCCGGCGACGGGCCCGTGGTGGCCGGGACCCCGCTCGGCCGCGTGGGCCTCGCGGTCTGCTACGACCTGCGCTTCCCGGAGCTGTTCCGCGCCATGGTGGACCGCGGGATGGAGATCCTGGCGGTGCCGTCGGCCTTCACCGCTGCGACGGGACGGGCCCACTGGGAGCTGCTGGTGCGGACGCGGGCGGTGGAGAACCAGTGCCACGTCGTCGCCGCCGCGCAGGGCGGATACCATCTCGCCGGCCGCGAGACCCACGGCGACAGCATGATCGTCGATCCCTGGGGCACGGTGCTCGGGCGCCTGCCGCGCGGAGCGGGCGTCGTCGTCGCCGAGCTCGATCCCGAGCGCACCCGCGAGATCCGCGGGCGCTTCCCGGCGCTGGCGCACCGGCGCCTGCGCTGCGCCTGAGCGGCCCCGCGGGGCCCGGAGGAAGGAGATGAGCGAACGCACGCGCGAGGCCATGCGCATTACGGCCGCCGCGCCGGCGGCGGCGCGGGACCCGCTCGCGCTCGCGCGCGAGCGCATCCTCGCCCCGGGCGGGCTGGGCGAGGCCGAGCTCGAGCGCGCCCTCGCGACGCTCCTCGGCCATGCCGTCGACGGCGGCGACCTCTACTTCCAGCTCAGCCGCTCGGAGTCGTGGGTGCTGGAGGACGGGCGCATCCGCGAGGGCACGCACCACGTCGAGCAGGGCGTGGGCGTGCGGGCGATCGCCGGCGAGCGCACGGGCTTCGCCTACTCCGACGAGATCGTGCTGCCGGCCCTGCTCGAGGCCTCGCGCGCCGCGCGCGCCATCGCCCGCGGCGGCGGCGGGGGCAGGGTGCAGGCCTGGCGGGCGCGCCGCGGCCACGCGCTCTACGCGCCGCTCGATCCCCTCGAGACGCTGCCCGTGGAGGAGAAGGTGGCGCTGCTCGCGCGGGTCGACGCCGAGGCCCGCCGCCAGGATCCGCGCGTGCGCCAGGTGATCGCCACGCTCGCCGGCGTGCACGAGGTGGTGCTGGTGGCGGCGAGCGACGGGACGCTCGCCGCCGACGTGCGCCCGCTGGTGCGCCTGAACGTGACGGTCATCGTCGAGCACGAGGGGCGGCGCGAGCAGGGCACGGCGGGCGGCGGCGGGCGCTTCGGCTACGGCTGGTTCCTCGAGGAGGAGCGCGCCCTCGGCTTCGCGCGCGAGGCCGTGCGCCAGGCGCTGGTGAACCTTGAGGCGGTGGAGGCGCCGGCGGGCGAGATGGTGGTGGTGCTGGGGCCCGGCTGGCCCGGGGTGCTGCTGCACGAGGCCGTCGGCCACGGGCTCGAGGGCGACTTCAACCGCAAGGGCACCTCCGCCTTCAGCGGCCGCATCGGCGAGCGCGTGGCCTCGCCCCTGTGCACGGTGGTGGACGACGGCACGCTCCCGGGGCGGCGCGGCTCGCTCGCCATCGACGACGAGGGCATCCCCACCGGTCGCACGGTGCTGATCGAGGACGGGATCCTGCGCGGCTACATGCAGGACCGCCTCAACGCGCGCCTCATGGGGGCGCGGCCCACCGGCAACGGACGGCGCGAGTCCTACGCCCACCAGCCCATGCCGCGCATGACCAACACCTTCATGCTCGCGGGTCCCCACGAGCCCGAGGAGATCATCCGCTCCGTGGACCGCGGCCTCTACGCGGTCAACTTCGGCGGCGGGCAGGTGGACATCACCTCGGGCAAGTTCGTCTTCTCGGCGAGCGAGGCCTATCTCATCGAGGGCGGGCGCGTGACGCGCCCGGTCAAGGGCGCGACGCTGATCGGCTCCGGGCCCGAGGTGCTGCAGCGCGTCACCATGGTCGGCAACGACCTGCGCCTCGACGACGGCGTCGGCACCTGCGGCAAGGACGGCCAGAGCGTGCCGGTGGGCGTGGGGCAGCCGACGCTGCGCGTCGACGGGCTCACCGTCGGCGGCACGCAGGCCTGAGGAGGCGCGCGGATGGCGGCGGAGACGGAGACGAGGGCGCCGGCGGACCTGCGCGCCGAGCGCGCGCGCTGCGAGCGCCTGGTGGCGCTGGCGCTGGAGGCCGCGCGCGCCGGCGGGGGCGACGCCGCCGAGGCCTCGGCCAG
>WFOW01000032.1 GCA_015487895.1 Gammaproteobacteria bacterium
ACCGGCTTGATCAGGTAGCCGAGCGCGCCCTCCTCGACCGCCTCGCGCACGATGGAGGCGTCGCCGTAGGCCGTAAGGAACAGGAAGGGGATCTCGCGCACGCGCAGCCAGCGCGCCAGCTCGATGCCGGTCTCGCCGGGCATGCGCACGTCGAGCAGGGCGATGTCGGGCCGGACGGCCTCGACCCGCTCCCGTGCCTCCGGCGCCGACTCGGCGGTGTCGACCGCGTAGCCGGCCTCGCGCAGGCCCTCGGCCACGGTGGCGAGCACCAGGCGGTCGTCGTCGACGACCAGCACGCGCGGAGTCTCACGGGATGGATCGCTGCTGCCCGGCCGCGTGGCGACGGGAGCCGTCATGCGGGACTCGTCTCTGTCCGTGCTCTCCGGATGGCCTCCGACGGGGCGAATCGGGGCGGCGTCCAAATCCGCTAGCAGCCTAGCACGGCGGCTGCTCAGCCCACAACCAGCACCGGGGGCCGGAGGCTGAGCACGGCCGCGACCTCGTGGCCGTCCTCCGCGAGCCGCAGCCCCGCCCCGCGGGGCGCGAGCAGCGCCCGCACCAGCCCCAGACCCGTGCCCGAGTGGCCGAGGCTCCCGGCCTGCGCGGGCGCGAGGCGGCCGGGGTTGCTGATCCGCACGTCCACCGCGGAGCGGGTCCCGGACACCCGCACCCGCACGGCGCCCTCGCCGCGGGCGTGCTTCACCGCGTTCAGGACGAGCTCCTGCACCACCAGGGCCACCGGCACGGCCTCGCCCGGGTCGAGCCGGGCCGGGCCGTCGCGCACGGCCACCTCCACGCGCACCGGCCGCTCCGGCGCCACCAGCTCCATGCCGCGGCAGATCGCCTCCACCAGCTGGCAGACGGTGACCTCCTCGCGCGCGTCCGCGCTCTGCAGGCCGTGGACGAGGGCGATCGCGTGCACGCGCCCGGCGGCGAGGTCGAGCGCGGCCCGGCATGCCGGGTCGCGCCCGCGCGCGCTCGAGCGCAGCAGCCCCACCAGCCCCTGGAGGTGGTTCTTGATGCGGTGGTGGACCTCGCGCACCAGCACGTCGCGCTGGGCGCGCGCCTCCGCCGTCCCGCCGGCGGGTGCGCCGGCGGACGGGCCGCGCCCGCCCGCTGCCCGCATCCAGGGCACCAGGCCGCCGCCGAGGAGCGCGAGGCCGAGCGCGAGCGCCGCGTGCGCGGCCCACGGCGCGTCCGGCGGCCAGCGCGCCGCGAGGGCCGCGGCGGCCGCCGCCAGGACGGCGCAGCCCGCCTGCAGCGCCCGCCGCGCCGGCGCCGGCCCCGGACGGCCGCGCGCCGCCGCCCACACGGCGAGCCCCAGCCCCAGCGCCGCCAGGGCGACGAGCGCATCGAGCCCGCCCGTCTCCGCCATCCTGCTGGCATTCTAACCCCCGCCGCGCGCGGCAGGCCGCGGCCCGTGGACGGCCTTCCGGGCCTCCTGCTAGGGTATCCCGCTGCCGCCGCCCGCCGGCGACGGGTGGCGTGTCGATCCGAACGGAGACAGGGCCAGCCATGCCGGAGTACGTGTTTGCGCTCGAGCGCGTGACCAAGGTCGTCCCGCCGCGGCGCGAGATCCTCAGGGACGTCACGCTCTACTTCCTGCCGGGCGCCAAGATCGGCGTCGTCGGCCTCAACGGCGCGGGCAAGTCCACGCTGCTGCGCATCATGGCCGGTGTGGACCGCGAGTTCGACGGCGAGGCGCGTCCCGCGAGCGGCATCCGCATCGGCTACCTGCCCCAGGAGCCGCAGCTCGACCCGTCCAAGGACGTGCGCGGCAACGTCGAGGACGGCATCGCCGAGGTCAAGGCGCTGCTCGCGCGCTTCGACGAGATCAGCCAGCGCTTCGCCGAGCCGCTCGACGAGGACGAGATGAACCGCCTGCTCGAGGAGCAGGCGCGGCTGCAGGACGCGATCGAGGCCGCCGGCGGCTGGGAGCTCGACCGGCGCCTCGAGGTCGCGGCCGACGCGCTGCGCCTGCCGCCGTGGGACGCCGACGTGGAGAGCCTGTCGGGCGGCGAGCGCCGGCGCGTGGCGCTGTGCCGGCTGCTGCTCTCGGCCCCGGACGTGCTGCTGCTCGACGAGCCCACCAACCACCTCGACGCCGAGTCCGTGGCCTGGCTCGAGCGCTACCTGCAGGAGTACAAGGGCACGGTGGTGGCCGTCACCCACGACCGCTACTTCCTGGACAACGTCGCCGAGTGGATCCTCGAGATCGACCGCGGCCGCGCCCTGCCCTTCCACGGCAACTACTCGGCCTGGCTCGAGCACAAGGAGAAGCGGCTGGAGCAGGAGGCGCGCGAGGAGGCCGCCCACCGCCGCACCGTGCAGGCCGAGCTCGAGTGGGTGCGCAGCAACCCCAAGGGCCGCCACGCCAAGAGCCGCGCGCGGCTCGCGCGCTTCGAGGAGCTCGCCTCGCGCGAGTTCCAGCGCCGCAACGAGACCAACGAGATCTACATCCCCCCGGGGCCGCGCCTCGGCGAGCTGGTGCTCGAGGCCGAGGGCCTGGTCAAGGGCTACGGCGACCGCCTGCTGATCGACGGGCTGAGCTTCCGCGTCCCGCGCGGGGCCATCGTGGGCATCATCGGCCCCAACGGCGCGGGCAAGACCACGCTCTTTCGCATGATCGTGGGCGAGGAGCAGCCGGATGCAGGCACCCTGCGCCTCGGCGAGACGGTGCAGCTCGCCTACGTGGACCAGCACCGTGACGCCCTCGACGGCGACAGGACGGTCTGGGAGGTGATCTCGGACGGGCAGGACATCATCCGCGTCGGCGGCTGGGAGACGCCCTCGCGCGCCTACGTCGGGCGCTTCAACTTCAAGGGGCCCGACCAGCAGAAGCGGGTGCGCGAGCTCTCGGGCGGCGAGCGCAACCGCGTGCATCTCGCGCGCCTGCTGCGCTCCGGCGGCAACCTCCTGCTGCTCGACGAGCCCACCAACGACCTCGACGTGGAGACCCTGCGCGCGCTCGAGGAGGCGCTGCTCGCCTTCCCGGGCTCGGCCATGGTCATCTCCCACGACCGCTGGTTCCTCGACCGCGTCGCCACCCACATCCTCGCCTTCGAGGGCGACTCGCAGGTGGTGTTCTTCGAGGGGAGCTACACCGACTACGAGGCCGACCGCCGCCGGCGCCTCGGTGAGGAGGCCGAGCGCCCGCGTCGCATCCGCTACAAGCGGCTGGCGTGATGCGGGGCGCGGGTTGCGGGTTGCGGTTTACGGTTGACGGTTCACGGCCCACCGCGAACCGCAAACCGCAACCTGTAACCCGATTGTGGGAGGGGCTTCCAGCCC
>WFOW01000033.1 GCA_015487895.1 Gammaproteobacteria bacterium
CATCGACCCGGACCGGTCGAGCGGTCTCGATTACTATCCGCTCCCCGCCCCGGGCGAGCGCTTTCCCGTCGCTGATCCCCACCTGCAGCCGCGCCTGGAGCCGCGCCCGGACGACGACGCGCGCTTCCTGCACGGGCTGCTCGAGGGCATCGCCCGCATCGAGGCGCGCGGCTACGCCCTGCTCGCCGAGCTGGGCGCCCCGCGGGTGCGCCGCGTGTGGACCGTGGGCGGCGGCGCGCGCAACCCGGTGTGGACGCGCATCCGCGAGCGCCTCCTCGGCGTGCCCGTCATGGCCTGCCCCGAGGCCCCGGCGGCGCTCGGCGCCGCGCGCCTCGCGGCCGGCCGCCTCCCGGCCGCCGCCGCGACAGGAAACGCCGGGTAGCGGGCCCGGCGCCTAAGACGAAGCGCCGGCGGGCGTCCGAGACGCCCGCCGGCGCAGGGGCACAGGAACCGGGATCTTCCCGGTCTTACTGGTCCGCGAAGTGCTCGAGCACGGCGGCACGGACCGGCGCCGTCGGCAGGTCGAGCGAGGCGCCGCGCCGCTCGAAGTCCTTGAGGCTGCCGCCCGCCCCCGGACGGAACAGGATGCCGATCAGCAGGGCGCCGTCCGCGATGTCGTTCTGTTCCTCGAAGTCATCCTCGGTCGTCACGGCGAACCACCGGAAGCCGCCGTAGACATAGACGGGATAGCGGCCCGGGAGGCGGCCCTCGGCCAGCGCCTCGAACTGCCGGATGTTGCCGCCGCCACCGTCACCACCTTCATAAAGATAACCGTTCGCGGTGGCCCCCGTGTAGGCGACGACGAGGGCGAGGTTGTCGCTCGCGTAGAGACGCCCGCCCATCCGCCAGAACATGCCGTTCACGAAGCCGCCCTCCACGGAGGAGTCGTGCATCTGGATGTCGCCGCCGCCGCCCTGCACGAAGAAGGTGGCCCGGTCGAAGTAGACGCCGCCCTCGAGGCCGGCGAGCCAGCCCGAGCCGTCCCCATAGCTCGCCTCGTAGGCATCCGCCCGGGCCGCGAATGCGCCCACATATCCCATCCCGGCGCCGCGGAAGCCCACGTGCAGCCCCAGGAGGCGGATCCCGTCGGGGTAGCGGCCGCTGTTCTCGTCGTAGACCTCCCGGCGGCCCGAGAGCTGGGCGTAGAGGCCGTTCCCGAGCTGGACGCCCAGCGCGCCCTCGACACCGAAGGCCGCGCTGTCGAAGTTCTCCTGGTTGTCATCTGCAAAAGAGCCGCGCACGAACTCCGGCCCCCCGTACAGCCCCACGCTGCCCGACCACTGCGGGGCGGCAACGGCCTGCGCGCCCGCCAGCATCGCGACGGCCGCGACGACAGGGCGCCATCCGTCCATCCTCGCGAACCGGAACGTTTTCATTCTCTTCTCCCCCCTTTGCCGCTTCACGCACGCCGCGTGCCGCACGGCACGCGGCCCCACGCACACACGCGTGCGCGGTCATTTAAGCACCCCGCCAGCCTCCCCGCAACACGCGTGCCCGTGCGCGGTCGGGCCTCATGCGCGGGCACGCTAGAATGCGGTCTCACTCCGCGGAATGAGAGAGAATGCGCGATCTCCTCGCAGGGCTCGCCTACGCCTGGCGCGGGCTGCGGCTGGTGCTGCAGCCGGGGCTGCGGCGCTTTGTGGCCGTGCCGCTGGCGCTCAACACGGCGCTGTTCGCGGGCGCGATCTGGTATGTCCTCGCCCGGGTGGACGCGCTGGTCTCGCGCTGGATCCCGGACTGGCTCTCGTGGATCGAGTGGCTGCTGTGGCCGCTGCTCGCCGTCGCCGCCGCGCTGCTCGTGTTCTACACCTTCAGCCTCGCGGCGAACCTGCTGGGCGCACCCTTCAACGGCTGGCTCGCGGAGGCCGTCGAGCGACGCGTCACGGGCCAGGGCCCGCCCGCCTTCTCGGTGCGCGAGATGCTGCGCCAGACCCCGCGCCTCGTGGGTGCCGAGGCGCGCAAGCTGGGCTGGTTCCTGGCGCGCGCCGTGCCGCTCGGCCTGCTCTTCCTCGTGCCGGGCCTCAACCTGCTTGCCCCCTTCCTTTGGCTTGCCTTCAGCGCGTGGGCGCTCGCGCTCGAGTACCTCGACTACCCGATGGGCAACCACGCGCTGCTGTTTCCGGAGGTGCGCGCGCGGGCGCGGCGCAGGCGCCTGCTCGCCCTCGGCTTCGGCCTCGGCGTGACGGCGCTCACCACCGTCCCGGTGCTGAACTTCCTCGCCATGCCCGCGGGCGTGGCCGGCGCCACCCTGCTCTGGGCGGAGCGCCTGCGCGCGTCGGACGGGGCGGCGGCCTAACGGCCGCCGCCGATCGCCCGGCGCAGCACCTCCGGGTCGACCCCGAGCCCGGGGGGCGGGCGCCTGCCGCCCCGGGATGGGGAAGAACGCCGCGCCTCGGGCCCCCACGCCGCCGAGAGCTTCCACGCAACCGCCCCCCCGTCCGACCGGGTGCCGCCGTAGTCCAGCGGGCTCCCCGTGAAGCGCCGGCGCACCTTCGCCAGCGTGCGCCCGCCCGCGTCCTCGAGCCACGCGCGCAGGTTCAGCGCCTTGCCCCGCGGCACCATGGCGACCACGCCGACCCCGACGACCGGCGACCGCCGCCGGACATCGTAGAGCCGGCCCGAGCAGGTCCGCGGCCTGCCCGTCGTGCCGTCGGCCCAGGCGCTCACGCACGCCCGCACCCGCCGCACGCTCCGCGGCAGGCGGGCGCCGCGGAACCCGGTCACGGACGCCTCGATGAACATGTGCGGCGGCTCGGGCAGGCACGCTGCACGGGGATCGTCACGCCGGCCTGGCGGCGGCCAGCCGCCGCCCTGGAGGCGCACCACCGCGCACTCGCCGTAGCGCACCGCATCGCGCGGGATCCGCACCTCGCCCTCGAGGTAGCCGTTCCGGGACCGCCCGGAACCGCCCGCGAGCCGCCCGACCAAGTCGGTCAGCGCCGGCCGCACGCGCCCGTCGCGGCCCCGCACGCCGAGCTCGAACCTCTTGCTCGGGATCGACGTCGTGCCGCGCGGAAGCGCCACGCGGATGCGGACCGCCTCGTAGCGGACGCCCCGCTCGTCCACGCGCCGGCCCGCGAGCCTCACGCCCTCGATCCGCAGCCGCTGGCCGCGCATGGCCTCGATCACGCGCACCGGATCGATCGCGTCCGGCGGGAGCTGAATGCGCGGGCGCACGCAGAGCTTCCGGGTGCGGGTCTTCGCCGGGAGCCGGCGCCCCGCGACCGAGATCTCGCCGAAGGCCCGCACCCGCAGGCAGCCCATGCGCTCGACGGGCACCTCGAAGGCGAGCGTCAGCGCGCGCGCGGCGACGCGGGGGCGCACCGGGCCGTCGACCCGCAGGCTGTGGAGCGGGCCGCCGTGGGGCAAGGGCGGGAGCACCTCCACCGTCACGCCCTCCACCGGATCGGCGCCCGTCGTCCACACGCGCACCTCGGCGCGCACGCGCTGGCGGCCGCGGCCTGCGGGCTCGACGCCGAGCGCGCGCACGGCGAGCCGCAGGGCGTCCACCACCGCCCCGTCGTGCAGCCGGTAGGAACGCGCCGGCCCCCGGCAGGCCGACGGCGGCGCACCCGGCGGGCACGCGGGCGGGCGCGGCGTCTCCGCCGCCTCCCGCGGGGGCCCCTCTACCTCGTAGCAGAGGGGCAGGGTGGCGAGCTCTCGCGCGGCACGGACTCTCAGCAGGGGAACGAGGCAGCGCCGCTCCCCGCCGAACGCGAAGCGGAACTCGAAGGGCACGCGCCGGACCTCGCCGGGCGCGAGCGCCGGGAGGGAGAGCCGCTCCATCTCGCCGCCGTCGGCTCTGTCTCTTATACACA
>WFOW01000034.1 GCA_015487895.1 Gammaproteobacteria bacterium
AGCCGGCGCGGCTGCGTCCGCACGGGGTGGTGGAGGTGGTGCAAAGCCGCGTCGTCTGGCGCGGCGATCCGCCCAACGACCATCCCAACTGCACCCGCGGCGAACCGCTGTGGGGTGACGCAGTGGGCTGAAGAGCGGTGTGAATAGCACGAAATGACGGCAGTACGGTTGCGAAGTCCGTTCTCGATGCCAGGCGCGATCATCCCGGGAAAAGTTCAGGCCACCACACGACAGCACAGCTGTGGGCGGCGGGCCACGCGGCCTAGCCATGATCCATACCTGCTTCATCGACCTTGCCCATGGACCGCTCGTGTAGGAGCGGACTACACGGCTCACACGGCGCACGCGCTGCTACGCGGTGCTTGGCCAGGGACTCCACGCGGGTCTCCCGTCCAAGCGATCGCGGCTTCACGGCCGAGACCTTCTCTCCCGGCCACCATCCGGGCGTGCTGTCACGCTTCCAAAAGGTGGCGCGGGCAGACCGAGAGCAGGTGGCAGGAAACGGCCGAACCTTGAGAGCATGAAAGCCGTCGGCCACAGGCCGGGACTTGCCTGTAGGAAGCCGTGCCCCGATGATGCCGGCTGCAACTACAGGAAGCGGCGGCACATCCCGTGTGGCACATCCCCCATCTGGTTGTCCGGCTGCGCTTTTACGTACGCGTGCCCCTGACTTTGCCGCCGCTGTTCGGTTCCACTTTCCGCGGCCTGCTGGGTGCCGGCCTCGTCGCCCTCGAGGAGACCGCGGCGACCCCCGCCGTGCGGACCACGCCTTCCGATCTGCGTCGGCGGCTCTTCGAGCCGGCACCGCGCACGAAACTCGCGCCGTTTCCCGGCCTCGCCCGGGTGCCGCCGCCGTGGCGGCTTTTGGACGTCTTCGACCCACACGGGCGCCGGCTGGTGCCGGGGGACCGACTCGAACTGCGCTGCGTGCTGATCGGGGAGATGGCCGATGCGGTGGAACCGGTGATCGACGCGCTTGCGCTCGCACCCCGCCTTCACGTGGCGGGTGTGCCGGGTGCGCTGGCCCTTGCTGGAGCCGAGCCGATGTCCGGCGCCGTGCCGGCTCCAACGGCATCCAGGCTGCAGGTGATCCTCGAGAGCCCGCTACGCTATCGCCGCGACGGACGGGAGGTGGGACCCGGTCGTTTCGATACCTTCGGCTTCGGTGCTGCCCTCGTGCACCGTCTCGGGCTGCTTGCTGCCCACTACGGCGGGGAACCTGTGGATCTGCGCCCTGCCCTCGATGCCTGTGCCCGAACGCGGCTTTTCGGCCCGGACCTGGTCACCTGGTGCAGCAGCCGCTGGTCGGGCCGCCAGCAGCGACGCGTGCCGGTCAAGGGACTGCTCGGCACCTTCGTGCTGGATACGTCCGACGCCCCGGAGCTCGGGCCGGCACTGGCGCTCGGCACCCGGCTCGGCGCGGGGCGGGCGGCGACGCTGGGCTGCGGCCAGTTCCGACTCGCGGAGGTGGGGCACGGGTCGGATCGTACGGAGCCAGACTGCGCGCAGACCCGATGGAGCGGACCGGAGACACGGTCGAGCCGGTAACGCGACGAGGGAACGTGCAGCCGGTCCGTCCCGGCGCCGTGGTCGACCGACTCCCGCGTTCCGGCGGCTCGCGGGGCCCGGGCCGGCAGACCTGCCGGGACTGGTGGAGCGATCGGCGACGATCAGAATACGGGATGCACGATTGGGGAGCCCGCTCGTGGAAAGGCCGACCATCCTCGTCGTCTCCTTGGGCACGAGCCCGCCAGTGGTCACCGAAACCCTGTGGTGCCTGTTCCGGCGCAAGCCGCCGGAGGTCCCGGGGGAATTGCACCTGCTGACCACCCGCCTCGGCGAGCAAAGCGTGAGGAAAGGGCGCGATGGGGTGTTCCTGTGCAATCCCGACGACGCGGGCCGGATCGACGGACAACGCGGCGGGCGGCTCGGTGAGCTCTATGACACTTTCCGCCATCCACGGCCCAGCGTCCACATCCACGTTCCGGAGTCCACCCCCAAGGACCTGCGCGATGAGGGCGGTGCATTCGATTATGCGGATCTCTGCGTGCGGGTCTTGGCCTGGCTTCGGCAGAGCCGGCCAGATGCGCGCCTGCACGTCTCGTTCGCGGGTGGCCGCAAGACCATGGGCTTCTTCCTGGGCTACGCCCTCTCGCTGCTGGGTCGGCCGGACGACGAACTCACCCATGTGCTGGTGCGGCCTCCCGCTTTCGAGGCCACCGATTTCTGGTGGCCGGGCGGCCCACCCGGTGAGCTGGTGCGCGACGGAAAGCGGCTGTCCACCGCCGACGCCCAGGTGGAACTGGTGCAAGTCCCCTTCGTCACACTGGCCGCATGGATGGATCCGTCCGAGCTCGCCCCACTGGTCCGGGGCGAGCGGGGCTATCGGGCTCTCGTGCAGAGGGTGGGGCCGCGGATGACGCCCATCCTTCGGCTCTCACGCCACAAGCGTAGTGCCACCTTCGGCGGCCAGGAGATCGTCCTCAAGCCCTCGGAATACGCGCTGCGGGAGGTCCTGGCCCGTGCCCGGATCGAGGCCTGGGAGGGTTACGGACCGGAAGGCCTCGGCGGATGCGGCTGGTTGACGTGGCAGGACTTCCTCCCGGGTGGTCGGGCCGTCGAGCCCCTGAGACGAATCTACAATCGGGTCCGCCCGGCGAATCCACCCGAGTGGGAGGTTATTCGGCTGTGGGGCGAGCTGAGCGGCGAGAAGCCCGATGAGAAGGCGGCGCGGGAGGCCTGGATCGCGAAGTAGGAGACGCTGGAGCGCAAACTCCAGAACCTCCTGTCGCGGCTGCGCCGGCGCCTGTGCGATCTGTAGCCGGCGGGCCCGCACGCAGTGGCCGTCCTCTGGCGCCGGGTCCGTGTCCGCACCAAGAGCGGGGAAAAGTGGAGCTACGCCTTCGGCCTCGCAGGCGTGCAGTGCGTGATCATCCATCCGTGAGAACCGCCGAGAGGACTTAACAGGGGACGTGGGCCGTGCGAGCGGTTCGTCGTCGCTCCGTGACATCGTGGTCGCGTGGAGGGCCGCGATCGGCACTGTGTCGACGGGCATGGCTTTTGCCAAACTTCCGCCGTGAATCTCCCTTGCAACCCCTTTTACATAGCGTTCTTTTTCGAGGGAATGCAGTCCAACGGCCGACCCTGATTCGGAAGGGATCGAGACAGACCATCCGGGTGTGGCGGAACGCCCGGAAGGCAAAGGGCCGCCCTGTGG
Source organism: Gammaproteobacteria bacterium (assembly GCA_015487895.1). Lineage (GTDB taxonomy): Bacteria > Pseudomonadota > Gammaproteobacteria > S144-34 > S144-34 > S144-34. The sequence goes on from WFOW01000034.1 coordinate 3,218, forward strand.
GTGGCCCCGTGGCACTCAACCGAAGCGGTGCGATCAAACGAAGCGCGGCTGCAGCGGGGTGAAGTCGACCAGCAGAGTCATGCGCCAGCCCGGCTCGTCGGGATCCGCCCACACCACCGGACTCACCCCGTGGCTGACCCGCTCGTCTACCACGAGGAACGCGTCCCCCAGACGCTCGGGCAGAAAACAGGCCAGCCGCTCGCCGGCGGTGAGTGTCTCGAGGTGGGCGCGCCGGGTCGCGCAGGCGTTTCGGCACACGACATTGACTCCGCCCACCACATTATGCCGGTCCAGCAGGATCACGAAGGTGTAAGGCTCGCCGTCCCGATGGACCCACGGTGGCGATGACTCCGCGGCTCGGTCCGCCTGCGGAGACAGTTTGACGAGATGCACGCCCACGAGCCAGGGCTCAAACAGCCGGAACGGCTCCATCAGTCCGTGGGCCAACAGAACGCCGAGCGCCTCGCGGACCGTGGCCGCAATCACCGGTGCCTCCAGCAGACCGCGGGGGAATGTCGCAAAGCGGCGCATGCGGCCTGCCGCCTCCGCATTGAGCTCGAGAGCCTGCCAGTAGGCCACCTGCGGTACCGCCCCCTCCCAGCGCGGCGGAAGCCAGGAAATCTCGTGATAGGGGGGTACCATCACCCCGCGCGCATAGGCACGGAAACGCACGCCGTGGGGATCGTGCGGATCTGGTGGCAGATCCCGTCGGGCGTAGGCGACGAGTTCGGTGGAGCCCCATCGGCGCTCGAGCGGGAAGTCAAGGCGCAACCAGCCGGCGGCCGTGGCGGGAGTCGGAGAAAGGGAGGCGCTCACTTGCATCATGGACACCCCTTCGTCTTCGCATGTCCATTCTTTCTTCGAGCCGTTGCCTGGTCAGCAGCCGGCAGCCCTGCCGCGGCCGCGCGCCGCTTCCATCCGGGCGGTCCGGGAGCTGCCGCGCGGGCGGCGGCAGGTGCGTCGGGCAGCCCTGCCGAAGGCTTGATCCGCAGGGCGATAGCGCGCAGGAGATGATGTGGTCCACGCACCGGAATCGATTCGCGTGAGGGTATCCTCACCATCCGACCCACATCCCACGGGAGGCACCCAAGGATCGGTCCGTGTGGATCCGGCTGTCGAAGAGGCCGTCCTCGCCACACTGGAGGGCTCGGCCATCGGCCTGCGGGTGGACGAGCTGGTGCGGGCGCCGGCGCTGGTGCAGCTCGGAGCGCGCGCACCCGAGGTCCTGCGGGCGCTTTCCGCCCTGCACGCCGTGGGCGCCGTGCGCCTCGGACCGCTGCGCCGCTGGCAGCTCGCGGGTGTCCGACCGGAAGGGGAGAACGGCAAAGCGGCGGGCGCGGAACCGTCGCTCGGCGGCGTGCTGCGGGCCGTGCCAGCGGAGGTGGTGGATCTCCCGGCCCCGGGCCCGGATCCGGCCCCGGCTCCGGATGCCGGGGAGGCGCGCGGCCGGGGATTCGCCGCCCGCTATCTGCAGCACGCCGCCCGCATGCTGGCGGAGGAGGAGCGGACCCGCATCGACGTCTTCGCCGACCGGGCGGCCGAGACCGTCCAGCCGCTGCATCCCCGCAGGGCCTGGTGGCCCGAAGGCGAGCGGCGCACGCTGCTGCGGCTTTCGCGGGCGCTGCTCGCGGATGCCTTCCAGGCCGCCCTCGCCCGTCGGCAGGACGACGAGGTGGCGCTGGTCTGGGGGATCCGCGTGCGCGAGCCGCGCGGCGCCGAGGTGCCGGTGTGGACGCCGCTGGTCGCCTGGCCGGCGCTCTGGCGACTGCAGGACGACTGCATCGAAGTGGAGCCCACCACGCCTCTGCCTTCCCTCGATCCGTCCGCCCTGCGCATCCGCACCCGGGCCGAGCGGCAGCGGGTGGCCGAATGGCTGGGACTGCTGGGCGACGGGGAGGACGCGGTGGCCGCCGTGGATCCGCCGGAGCTCGGCCGGCGACTGGGGCCGCTGCTGCGCGAGGCCCTGAAGGAACCGCTCGATCCGCTCGCCCTGCGCACCGCCATGCCGCTCGCCGCTCGCGAGGGGGTCTACGACGTCCTCGCGCTGGTGCTGCTCGATCGCACCCGCTACGGCGGCGGGGCGGTGCGCGAGCTGCGCGAGCTCGCCGCCCGCGCCGGCGAGGGTGAGCTCGGCGCAACCGCCCTCGCCACCCTGTTCACCGACGTGCCCGCGGCCTCCGAAGCGGGTCCGCTCTACGAACCGCTGGAGCTCTCGGGCTCGCAGCTCGACGCCGCCCGCGACGCCACCGTCCAGCCCCTCACGGTGATCACCGGGCCGCCCGGCACCGGCAAGTCGCAGGTGGTGGCGGCCATCGCCGCGACGGTGGCTGCGCGTGGCGGCAGCGTGCTGATCGCGAGCCGCAACCATCGCGCCATCGACGCCGTGGAGGAGCGGCTCGCGCAGCTCGGTCCCGGATGGTTCCTGCGGCTCTCGGCACCCGAGGGTACGCGGGCCGCCGACTGGCAGCAGCTCTGCCAGCTGGCCCTCGCCCGGGCCGAGCGTCCACCGCCGCCGGGACGCGAGACCCTGCTGCGGGAGCTCGACGAGCGGGACGGCGAGCGTCGCCGGCTGCTCGCCGAGCTCGACCGGCTGCTGGAGCTGCGGGAGCGCTACGCCGAGGCCGAATCGGCCGCGGATACCCTGGCTAGGGCGGGCTTTGCGGACCCGGAGCGGCTGATCGAGCGGGCCCTGCCGCTGGTGCGGCCGGCGTGGGGACGCCGCCTCGCCGAGAGCCTGCCCGTGCTCGGCCGACGCCTGCGGGCGGCGCGCCGGCGGGAGATGGAGGAACTCGCGGCCGGGTGTCCCGATCCCGCCGCGTCCGTGGAACAGCGGCTGGAGCACGCCCTCTCGATGGCGAAGCTGGCCCTCGCCCGCGACGGGCTGGCCCAGGAGCTCCGGGCGAGCCCGTCGCGCGAGGAGATCGAGGTCCGGCTGGAGAAGCTGGGTCGGACCGTCCGGGAACTCGCCCGCCGGCTGCTCGCCGCAGGGCCGCATCCTCCGCTGAACGAAGAGACCCGCGAAGGGCTGCGGTCTCTCCTCGACGCGCTCCAGCTCGCGAAGGCCGACGGTGACGACCGGCGGGCCCGCGAGGCGTGGAAGCGCTTCGGCCGTCACCTGCTCGCCCAGGTGCCGATCGTGGCGGTCACGAATCTTTCCGCCGCCTCGCGGTTGCCGCTCGCCCCGGGTCTGTTCGACCTTTTGATTATCGACGAGGCGAGCCAGTGCGATATTCCTTCAGCTCTGCCGCTGTTCGCCCGCGCGAAGCGAGCTGTGGTGGTGGGCGATCCCATGCAGCTGCGGCACGTCGCCCGCACCACGCCAGCGCGGGAGGCGGAACTGCTGCGCCAACAAGGACTGGCGCTCGACGCGCTCGGGCCCTGGCTCTGTTCGCTGCGCTCGCTGTTCGACGTGGCCGAGCGGCACGCTTCACGCCGCCATTTCCTCGCGGAGCACTACCGCTGTCACCCGGACATCGCCGGCTATGTGAGCCGCGCCTTCTACGACGGCCGACTCCATCCGCTCACGCCGGTGGGCACGCTGAAGCCGGTGCCGGGACTGAAGCCGGGCATCCACTGGCAGGAGGTGGAGGGCGAGGTTCGTGCCGCGCGTAGCGGCTGCTGGTCGCCGGCCGAAGTGGCGGCTGCGGTGGACCATGTGGCGCGGCTGCTGGATGCCGGCTTCGAGGGCACCATCGGCATCGCCACCCCCTTCCGGGAACAGGCGCGGCGGCTCGCCGATGCGGTCGCGGACCGCTTTTCCGCCGAAGCCATCGAGCGCCACCGGCTGATCGCCTCCTCCATCCACCAGTTCCAGGGCGACGCCCGCGACCTGGTGCTAGTGAGCCTGTGCCTCGGGCGCGGCATGCCGCGCGGCAGCCTCGAGTTTCTGCGCCGTGAGGCCCGCCTGCTCAACGTGGCGGTGAGCCGCGCACGGGTGGTGTGCCTCGTACTCGGCAGCCGCGAAGTGGCGCGGGCGAGCGGGATTCCGCACATCACCACGCTCCTCGCCCACGTGGAGCGCCGGGAACGGCCGACGCGCGGCGAGGGTGCGAACCCCTTCCAGTCGCCGTGGGAAGAGCGGCTGTACGAAGCGCTCGCGGCACGCGGCCTGCGGACCGTTCCCCAGTACCCGCTTGTCGGACGTTTCCTCGACCTGGCGGTACCAGAAGTACGCCTCGACATCGAGGTGGACGGCGATTTCCACCGCGGTCCCGACGGCTACCGCCGCATCGAGGACCGCTGGCGCGATCTGCAGATCCGGGCGGCCGGCTGGCAGGTGATGCGCTTTTGGGTCTATGAGCTGAGGGAAGACCTCGATGGGTGCGTCCAACGGATCCTCGAACGCGTCCGCGACCTCGCCACACAGGGATAGCCGCACGCGCTGGCTGGCGCTGACATTCTGGACCGCGCTGGCTGCGGGTGTCGTCACCAGTGCGCTGGTGCTGCTGCTCGCCTTCCGTCTTTACGCGGAACGCAGCGCCTTCGAGGCGGAGCGGCAACAGGCGGAACGCGCCCTCGCCGAAACGCGGCGCGCCCTGGCGCAGCTGGAGGCGGAGCGCCAGCGCCTCGGACCCGACATCGAGCGGCAGCGACGCGAACGCGAGCGCCTCCTGGAAGAGCTCGCCACGCTGCGCGACCAGGTGGGCGAGCTCTCGACCGAGCGGGACCGGCTGCGGCAGCAGATCGCATCGGCCCGGGTCGAGCTCACCAAGCTCACGGGTGCGCGGGAGAGCGCCGAACGCCGGGCGAAGGAGCTCGCTGCCGAGGTCGAACGGCTTACCCGCAGGCAGAAGGACCTGGCACGCGACGTGGAGGCGCTCACCGCACGGCGCGATCCGCTGAAGCGGCAAGTGGAGGACCTCGACCGACGGCGCAAGGCAATGGCCACGGTGCTCGAGGAGCTCGAGCGCAATCGAGAGGACCTGCGCGGCGAAGTCGAGACTCTCGAACGGCAGCGATCGGACCTGCTGGCCGAAAAAGGCGAACTCGAAGCCGCCGTGAAGGCGGCCCGTGCGGAGCGTGACGCCCTGATGAGGGAGCTGGAGGCGACCCGCAAGGAGCTCGCCGCCCTGCCCGACGCCAACACCCGCCGACGGATCAAGCAGCAAGTCGGAGAACTAGAACGGAGGCGTCAGACTCTGGAGCGGCAGCTGAACGAGCTCGGCAAGCAACGGGACGGGCTCGCACGGCAGGTCGAGGAACTGCGCGCTACCACGGCCTCGCTCGAGGCCCGTCGGCAGGAACTGGGGGCCGAAGCGGGCCGGCTCGAAGCCCGCATCGGCGAACTGGAGCCGCAGGTAGCGCAGCTGGATCGCGCCCGCGGCGAACTCACCGCGCTGCGGAAGGAGATCGCGGACCTCAGGGCACGGCAGGTAGCGCTCGAGGAAGCACTCGCCACGCTTCAGCAGCGTCGCGAGGCGCTGACGTCCGAGCTCGCCGAGGTGGAGAAGCAGCTGACCGCGCGCAAAACGGAGCTGGAACGGCTACCGTCGAAGGAAGACCTCGCCCGCATGCGAGTCGAAGCGGAGGAGCTGCTGGACCGTCGCAGGCGACTCGCGGCCGACGTCGCCGCCCTGGAGGCCCGCTCGGCGGAACTCGAACGGCAGGTGGCCGATGCACAGGCCCGTATCGCCGCGCTGCGTGAGGAGTTGGGGAAGGCGCAGGCGGAGCTGGGTAAGGCACGCGCAGAGCTTGCAAAGCTCCGCGATGCGCGGGCGGAACGGGGCAAGATCGCCGAGGAGATCGCGGCGCTTCGCGCCGAGCGCGACCGGCTGCGGGCCGACATCGAGGGGGCACGCGCCCGTTCGGCGGAGCTCGCCCGACGGATCGCGGCGAACGAAAAGCGCCTCGCGGAACTCGAGGAACGTGTCCGGAAGACGCGGACGGCGCTCGATGGGCTGGATGCCCGCCGGCAGGAGGCGGAGCGCCTCGAAGCGGAGAGGGCGAAACTCGCGGCCGAGGTGGCGGAGCTCGGCGGCCGTCGGGACGTCCTGGCGGCCGAACTCGCGCGCGCCGAGGCGCGTCTCACCGAAATCGAAAGGCGTCTCGCCGAACGCAGGCGTGAACTCGGCGCACTGGAAGCGATCGTGGCCGAACGCGACGCCCTGCGCGGGGAGCTCGCGGCGGTGCGCGCACGTCTCGCGTCGCTGCAAACCGATAACCCTGCGCCGGCGGCAGGACCGCCGCCGGAGCGGACGGCTCCCGCCGCCGGACCTGCCGGTGGTGCGGTGCCGATCACAAGCGAAGAGGGAAGACCGTGATGCTGGAGTTTCTGCAAGCCGTTGGGTTGCCCTACGTGCTCGCGCTCGCCTCGGCCGGTCTGCCGGTGGCGGCGCTCGTGGGGCTCGCAGGCTACCGCGAGCTGCAGGTGCGCCTGGGGCGCCTGCCGGCGGCCACCGAAAGGGACGACCTCGAAACCGAGCTCGACCTCATGCGGCGGAGGCGGGAAGAGCTGCTACGGGAGCTGGGAGAGCTGGAGGGACGGCGGGCGGAGGCATCCGAAGTCCACCGCCTGCACCGCCTGCAGACGCTCTCGCGCTCCGGCCTCCTCGCGCTCGAGACCCTCGACCCGCCGGGCGAGTTCCTCGGCCTGCGCGCGCAACTCCGCTTCCCGCGCCCGTTCGGCTTCAAGGCGCTCG
>WFOW01000035.1 GCA_015487895.1 Gammaproteobacteria bacterium
GCCTGCCAGTCACGCGCCGCGCGATAGGCCGCGGGCCGCTCGGCCACCGCCAGGCCCAGACCGGGCTGGCGCGGCGGGGCCTGCAATCCGGGCTCCGGCGATGCGGCGACGGCCTGCTCCGGCGCCCCGGTGGACGGCGCGGCGGACTCCGCCACCGGCGTCCCGGGCCGCTCCTCCGCCAGCACCTGATGCAGGGTACGAAAGATGAAATCATGCACCAGCCGGCCCTCGCGAAAGCGCACCTCATGCTTGGTCGGATGCACATTGACATCCACCAGCACCGGATCGAGTTCGAGGAACAGCACATAGGCCGGATGGCGCCCATGAAACAGCACATCCTGAAAGGCCTGACGCACCGCGTGGGTCACCAGCTTGTCACGCACCATGCGGCCATTGACGTAGAAGTGCTGCATATCCGCCTGGCTGCGCGAGAAGGTCGGGCGCGCGACCCAGCCCCACAGGCGCAGACCGGCAGCGGCCTGCTCGAAACACAGGGCGTTCTCGACGAAACCCTCGCCCAGCAGGGCCGCCAGGCGCCGCTCCCGCGCCTCGGGGTCACCGGCCGGCGGCGCGCTGAACACCGGGCGCCCGTTGTGGCTGAGCCGGAATTCCACCTCGGGACGCCCCAGCGCGAGGCGGCGCAGGGTCTGGTCGATATGGCCGAACTCGGTCTTTTCGGTCTTGAGAAACTTGCGCCGCGCCGGGGTGTTGTAGAAAAGATCGCGCACCTCCACCGTGGTGCCCACCGGATGGGCCGCGGGCTGCGGCGTGTCCTCGCCCGGCTGCAGGCGCCAGGCATGTTCCGCCGACTGCTCACGCGAGATCAGGCTGAGACGCGAGACCGAGGCGATGCTCGGCAGGGCCTCGCCCCGGAAGCCGAGCGTGCGCACGCGCGCGAGGTCCTCCAGGGAGGCGATCTTGCTGGTGGCGTGGCGCGCGAGCGCCAGCGCAAGCTCCTCGCGCGGGATGCCGCAGCCGTCGTCGCGCACGCGCACCAGCCGCGCGCCGCCGCCGGCGATCTCGACGTGCAGCGTGCGGGCGCCCGCGTCGAGGCTGTTCTCGACCAGCTCCTTGACCACCGAGGCCGGCCGCTCGACGACCTCCCCGGCGGCGATCTGGTTGACGAGCTGCGGCGGAAGCTGCCGTATCGGCATGGAGACAGGGTACAGGGAGCGGCTCACGGGTTACAGCGCACGGCCCACGGCAGGCGGGACGCCGTCCCCTTCCGGGGAGGGTCGGGAGACGGGTTGCGGGAGACGGGTGACAGGTGACGGGTGACGGGAGACGGGTGACGGGAGACTGTACACCGTAGCCTGCAAGCCGTAACCCGCCTCTGCCGCCGCAGGCGGCCGCCGCTTGCCGTTCACCGCCCACCGGAGACCGCAAGCTGCAGACTGCACACTACGGCGCGCAGCCCCTCACCCGCCCTCGGGCGGCCACAGCCGCCCCAGCGGAAACTCGATGGCATCGAAGGGCGGCTGCCGCACCGGGGCGTCCCCGTGCAGCACCTCCAGCAGCGTCCAGTGACGGTCCTCGCCCAGCCGGTAGACCTCCAGCGTGCGCGCGTCCGGGTCCACCAGCCACAGCCAGGGCACACCCTCGCGCGCATAGATGGGCAGCTTCAGGCCGCGGTCCACCGCCGCCGTCGACGGCGAAAGGATCTCGCACACCCAGTCCGGCGCGAGCTCGAACCACGCCGTCTCCGGCAGCGCAGGCATGCGCTCGCGCCGCCAGCCGGCCAGGTCCGGCACCAGCACGTCCCCGCCCAGGTGCAGCTCCGGCTCGTCCAGGATCCACCAGCCACCGGGACCGCCGATCCCGCCGTGGAACGGCGCCCCGAGACTGTGGCCCAAGACGGCATACGCATGCGCATGCCGGGGCGCGGGGCGCGGATGGGTGTGGAGCTCCCCGTCCAGGATCTCGCCCACCACGTGCTCCGGCAGGGCCAGCAGGTCCTCGTAGGTCGCCTTGCGCTCGGCGGTCTCGCTCATCCCGTCCTCAGGTCCCGGGCTCGCGGCCTACGGTCACTGTAGGCCGTTCGCGGCAGACCGCAACCCCTGGTGGGAGTGCACGGGAGACGGGTGACGGGAGACGGGAGACGGGAAAGAAACGGCCGCGCGCGCAGCGCGCACCAACCCTCGCCTCCCGATACCCGCCTCTCGCCTCTCCCAGTGCACGGGAGACGGGTCGCGGGAGACGGGAAAGATCAAAAGGCCGCGCCCGAAGGGCGCACCAACCCTCGCCTCCCGATACCCGCCTCCCGCCTCTGCCGCCGCAGGCGGCCGCGACAGGATGCCGCTCGTTGTAGTGCACGGGAGACGGGAGACGGGAGACGGGAGAC
>WFOW01000036.1 GCA_015487895.1 Gammaproteobacteria bacterium
CAGCGTCAGATGTGTATAAGAGACAGCCCGCCCGGCCCGTTCACGTCACCATCTCACCGCTCGAAGCGGATCGCGCGCCCGCTCGGCACCGGCAGCCGCGGGGCCTCGATGCGGGGGAAGGGGCCGGTGAGCGCCTCCAGGAAGGCGACGATGTCGGCCACGTCCCGGTCCGAGAGCTCCCGGCCGAGCTGGGTGGAGCCCATCACCCGCACCGCCTGCTCGAGCGTGGCGACCGCGCCATTGTGGAAGTAGGGGGCGGTGACCGCCACGTTGCGCAGCGTCGGCACCCGGAACAGGTGCTTGTCGGCCTCCTTTTTGGTGACCTCGTAGCGGCCGAGGTCCTTGTCGAGCCCGTAGCGCTTCACGTAGGGGCTGTTCGCGAAGACCGGGAACTTCTGGAACGGCGCGCTCTCGGAGGCGCCGAAGTGGGGCCCGGTGTGGCACCCGGCGCAGCCGAGCTCGCGGAAGCGCCGCAGTCCGCGCACCTGCTGGGCGGTCATCGCTCCGCGGTCGCCCCGGACCCAGCGGTCGTAGGCGCTGCCCGGCGTGATCAGGGTGCGCTCGAAGCTCGCCACGGCCTTGGCGAAGTTCTCGGGGGTGACCGGGTCGTCGCCGCCGAAGGCCTCCCGGAACATCGGCTCGTAGCCGAGCGCCTTGAGCCGCTCCACCAGGGCCTCGAGGCTGGGCATGCCCATCTCGATGGGGTTGGTCACGGGCCCCACGGCCTGCTCCTCCAGCGAGGCGGCTCGGCCGTCCCAGAACTGGACCGGGTGGAAGGCCGCGTTCCAGACGGTCGGGGCGTTGCGACCGCCCACCTGGCCCTTGACGCCCACCGAGGTGGGCCGTGCGTCTTCGCCCCCCGCCATCACGTTGTGGCAGGAGTTGCAGGAGACAGTGCCGGTCGACGACAGCCGGGGATCGAAGTAGAGGGCCTTGCCGAGGCGGACCTTGGCCTCGGTCACCGGGTTGTCGGGAGGTGCAGGCGCCGTTTCGGGGAGCGCCTGCCAGCCGGAGGCCGCTGCCAGCGCGGGCATTGCCAGGGCCAGCCCGCCGGCTGCCATCCCGAGGAGCAAGCGACGACATCTGAGCATGCACTCTCCTCCCTTGCTATAGCGGTTGCGCATGGATTTGGACTAAGTCTACACAAGTGCGCCATTGCAATCAACGTGCTTGTGGATTTTTGGCATTTCCTTGACCGGAATCAAGCCGCCAAGGGCGCGGACGGGGCGGGGGATCAGAGGGCGCGGATGCGCTCGGCCTGGGCCTCCAGGCCCTCGATGGCGCGCTCGAGCTCGGCGGCCTTCCGGCGCTCCTTCTCGACCACGGCCGCAGGGGCCTTCTCGACGAAGCTCGGGTTGGCGAGCTTGGCGCGGGCGCGCTCGAGGCCCGCGCGCAGCTTGCCGATCTCCTTCGCCAGCCGGCGCAGCTCGGCCTCCTTGTCGATGAGGCCCGCCATGGGGATGAGCACCTCGACCTCGCCGGCGAGCGCCGTTGCGGCCTCGGGGGCGGCCTCGCCCGGCTCGAGCCAGCGCACCGACTCCAGCCGCGCCAGGGCGCGCACGGCGCGCTCGTGGCGCGCGAGGCGCTCGCGCGCGGCGGCGTCGCCGCCGCGCAGGAGCACGGGCAGCGGGCGCGAGGGGGCGATGTCCATCTCGCCGCGGATGCGGCGCACCGCCAGCACCAGGTCCATCACCCAGCGCATCTCGGCCTCGGCCTCGGGGTCGCGCGCGCCCTCATCGGGCCCGGGGTAGGGGCGCGCGAGCACGCTCTCGCCGCGGACCCCGGCGACGGGGGCGATGCGCTGCCAGATCTCCTCGGTGATGAAGGGCATGATCGGATGCGCGAGGCGCAGCAGGGCCTCGAGCACCTCGGCGAGCGTGCGGCGCACGGCGCGCCGGCGGGCCTCTCCCGCCTGCGGGTCGTTGAGCGCGGGCTTGGCGAGCTCGACGTACCAGTCGCAGTACTCGTCCCAGACGAAGGCGTAGATGGCCTGGGCGGCGAGGTCGAAGCGGTACCCGGCGAAGGCCTCGTGCACGGCCCGCACCGCCGCGTCCAGCCGCGAGCGGATCCAGCGCTCGGCCGGGCCGGGATCGAGCGTGCCGCCCTCGTGGCCGAGGTCGCGGCCCTCGGTGTTGAGCAGCACGAAGCGCGCGGCGTTCCACAGCTTGTTGCAGAAGTTGCGGTAGCCCTCGATGCGCTTGAGGTCGAAGTTGACGTTGCGCCCGGGCGTGGCGAGCGAGGCGAAGGTGAAGCGCAGCGCGTCGGTGCCGTAGGCGGGGATGCCGTTGGGGAACTGGCGTCGCGTGGCGGCCTCGATGCGGCGCGCCATCTGCGGCTGCATCAGGCCGCTGGTGCGCTTGGCGACGAGCGACTCGAGGTCGATGCCGTCGATGAGGTCGATGGGGTCGAGGACGTTTCCCTTCGACTTCGACATCTTCTGGCCCTCGGCGTCGCGCACGAGGCCGTGGACGTAGACCTCGCGGAAGGGTACGTCGCCCGCGAAGTGCAGCCCCATCATGATCATGCGCGCGACCCAGAAGAAGATGATGTCGAAGCCCGTCACCAGCACGCTGGTGGGATAGAAGGTCCGGAGCTCGGGCGTGCGCTCTGGCCAGCCGAGCGTGGAGAAGGGCCACAGCGCCGAGGAGAACCAGGTGTCGAGCACGTCCGGGTCCTGCTCGAGCGGCACGTCGTCCGCGAGGCCCGAGCGCCGGCGCGCGTCCGCCTCGTCGTGGCCGACGTGGATCCCGCCGTCGGGGTCGTACCAGGCCGGGATGCGGTGCCCCCACCAGATCTGGCGGCTGATGCACCAGTCCTGGATGTTGCGCATCCACTCGAAGTAGGTCTTGGCCCAGCTTTCGGGGATGAAGCGGATGCGGCCCTCCTCCACGGCGCGCACGGCCGGCTCGGCGAGCGGCGCCGTGCGCACGAACCACTGGTCGGTGAGGAAGGGCTCGAGGACGGCGCCGGTGCGGTCGCCGCGCGGCACGGCGTGGCGGTGGCGCTCGACCTTCTCGAGCAGCCCCTCCGCCTCGAGGTCGGCGACGATGCGCCGGCGCGCCTCGAAGCGCTCGAGCCCGCGGTAGGGCTCCGGCACCTGGTCGTTGAGGCGCCCGTCCTCGGTGAGGATGTTGATCATGGGCAGGCCGTGGCGGCGGCCCACCTCGTAGTCGTTGAAGTCGTGGGCGGGCGTGATCTTGACGCAGCCGGTGCCGAAGGTGGGGTCCACGTACGCGTC
>WFOW01000037.1 GCA_015487895.1 Gammaproteobacteria bacterium
GCTTCCGGCCCGTGGGCAGGGACTTCCCGGTGTTCCTGCACCCGGAGACGGGCGAGGAGTACGCGCTCGCGCGCACCGAGCGCAAGACCGGGCCCGGCTACCACGGCTTCGCCTTCCACGCCGCGCCCGACGTGAGCCTCGAGGAGGACCTGCGCCGGCGCGACATCACCATCAACGCCATGGCCGAGGCCCCGGACGGCACCCTCGTCGACCCCTACGGCGGCCGCGCGGACCTCGAGCGCCGCCTGCTGCGCCATGTCTCGCCCGCCTTCGTCGAGGACCCGGTGCGGATCCTGCGCGTGGCGCGCTTCGCCGCGCGTCTCGCCCCCCTCGGCTTCCGCGTCGCCGGCGAGACGCTCGCGCTCATGCGGCGCATGGTCGAGTCCGGCGAGGCCGACCACCTGGTGCCCGAGCGGGTGTGGCAGGAGCTGGTGCGCGCCCTGGGCGAGCCCGCCCCGCGCCGCTTCTTCGAGGTGCTGCGCGACTGCGGGGCGCTCGCGCGCGTGCTGCCGGAGCTCGACCGGCTGTTCGGCGTGCCGCAGCCGCCGGAGCACCACCCGGAGGTGGACACCGGGGTGCACACCCTGCTGGTGCTCGATCAGGCGGCGGCGCTCTCGCCGGAGCCCGTGGTGCGCTACGCCGCGCTGCTGCACGACCTCGGCAAGGGGCTGACGCCGCCGGAGGAATGGCCGCGCCACCACGGCCACGAGGCGCGCGGGGCGGAGCTCGCGCGCGCGGTGAGCGAGCGCCTGCGCGCGCCCGCGGAGTTCCGCGACCTCGCCGTGCTGACCGCGGCCGAGCACGGGCGCGCCCACCGGGCACTGGAGCTGCGCCCGGCGACCGTGCTCGAGCTGCTCGAGCGCGCCGACGCCTTCCGCCGCCCGGACCGATTCGAGCGCTTCCTGCTCGCCTGCGAGGCCGACAGCCGCGGCCGCCCGGGCTACGAGCGGCGCGAGTACGTGCAGGGGCGGCTCCTGCGCGAGGCGCGCGCGGCGGCCGCGGCCGTCTCGCCGCGGCCCTTCGTGGAGGCGGGGCTGAAGGGCGCGGCCGTGGGCGAAGCGCTGCGCCGCGCGCGCCTGCGCGCCATCCGCGAGGTGCAGGCACGCCACGCGAGGACGGAAGGCGGCGACGACGGCTGAGCCGCCCCTCAGAGCGTGGCCAGCAGGAACGCGCCGAGGGCGAGGCGGTAGAGCACGAAAGGCATCATCCCGACGCGCTCGATCCAGCGCAGGAAGAGCGCGATCACCGCCCACGCGGTGAGGCCCGCGGCGAGCGCCCCCGCGGCGAGCGCCCCCCACGGCACCGGCTCCGGGGCCTGCGCCAGCCGCGCCGCCTCCAGGGCGCCGGCGAGGGCGATGACCGGCATCGAGAGCAGGAAGGAGAAGCGCGCGGCGGCCTCGCGCGTCATCCCGAGGGCGAGGCCCGCCGCCATCGTCACGCCCGAGCGGGAGGCGCCGGGGACGATGGCGAGCGCCTGCGCGAGCCCCACCAGCAGCGCCTCGCGCCAGCCGAGCGCCTCCAACGTGCGGCGGCCGCGCCCCCAGCGGTCGGCCGCCCACAGGGCGAGCGCGAAGCCAATCGTGGCCCAGGCGACGACCCGCACCTCGCGCAGCGCCGTCGCCGCCAGGTGCTCGAAGGCGAGGCCCGCGAGGCCGACCGGCACCGTGGCGAGAACGATGGCCCAGGCAAGCCGCCCGTCGGCGTCGCGCCCGCCGCGCAGCGTGCGCGCCCAGCCCCGCGCGAGCCGCGCGATCTCGGCGCGGAAGTGCGCCACCACCGCCGCGAGGGTGCCGACGTGCACGGCCACGTCGAAGGCGAGGCCCTGGTCCGGCCAGCCCACGAGCCGCGGCAGCAGCACCAGGTGCGCCGAGCTCGAGACCGGCAGGAACTCGAGCAGCCCCTGGAGCACCGCCAGCGCCGCCACCTGCGTCCCGTCCACGCGTCCCCTCCGCGCGCCCCCATGGGCGCCGGGGGCGCACCGTGCCGGCGCGCGGCGGGGCTGTCAAGCGCGGCTGCGGAAGCCGGCGGGGCGGTAGGGCGGCTCGAGGGCGCGGATCGTGAGCGGCTCGCGCAGGCCGTGCACCCAGGCGGTGCGCGCCGGCCCGAAGCGCAGGCCGTCGTCGCGGCTCGCGCGCGCGACCGCCTCGGAGACCACGATCGCCCCCGGCTCGGCGAGGTCGCACAGGCGCGAGGCGATGTTGACGGTCTGCCCGATCACGGAGTAGTCGAGGTGCTCGTCGGAGCCGATGTTGCCGATGAGGGCCTCTCCGGCGTGGATGCCGATGCCCACCTGCAGCAGCCGGCGGTTCTCGTTGGCGGGGTCGGCGGCGGCCGCGTCCATGATGTCGAGGGCGCAGCGGCAGGCGTTCTCGGCCTTCTGCGGCCCCTCGAAGACGGCCATCACCCCGTCGCCGCCGAACTTGTCGATATAGCCGCCGTGGCTGTAGACGAGGTCCACCTGTACGCCGAGGTGGCGGCTCAAGATCTCGAACAGGCGCGGCGCCGGGATCTCGTCCGACAGCGCCGTGAAGCCGCGGATGTCCGAGAACAGCACGCACACCTCGCGGGCGATGGGCGGCGGCAGGATGCCCGTGACCGTGTAGGCCTCCACCAGGTGCTGCGTGCGCGGCGAGACGTAGCGCGCGAGGTTGCGCCGCAGGCGCTCGAGCTGGCGGTAGTACTCGAGCTTCTGCAGGTGGGCGCCGAGCCGCGCGCGCAGCACCACCGCGCTGAAGGGCTTGGCGAGGAAGTCGTCGGCGCCGGCGGCGAAGGCCTCGCGCAGCGACTCTTCGTCGTCGATGGCCGTCACGAACAGGATGGGCGCCACGCGGTAGCGCGCCGTCGCGCGCAGCCGGCGGCAGAGCTCCAGCCCGTCCATGCCCGGCATGCGCACGTCGAGCAGGAAGGCGTCCACCGAGCCGCGCAGGGCCACGCGCAGGGCGTCGCTGCCGCTGGCCGCCTCGGTGACCGTATAGCCCTCGTTGGCGAGCATGCGCGCGAGCAGCCTGCGGCTGGTGGCGTCGTCGTCGACGATGAGGACGTTCAGGGGCGGGCCGCCGCGCATGGCCGGGCTAGAGACGGTGGCGCTCGTCGCGCAGGGCGAAGCCGGCGAGCGGGCCCTCGACGCCGCGGCCGAGGGCGATGGCCTTGAAGCGCTCGCCCATCTCGGTGGGCAGGGCGAGCGTGCGCACCTCCTGCGCGAGCCGCCAGCGCTCGCGCTCGGGCGCGGCGGCGAGCGCCTGCGCGTGGCGCTCGAGCCCGCAGCCCATCAGGAACCAGGCCTGGCTGGTGTAGCCGAGGAGCTCCATGCCGGCGGCCGCGCCCGCCTCGGCCACGGCGGTGAAGTCCACGTGGGCCGTGATGTCCTGCAGGCCCGCGAGCACGAGCGGCTCGCCGTGCGCGCGGTGGCGGTAGTGGCACATGAGGGTCCCATCCCGACGGGTCTCGTGGTAATACTCCGCCCGGGGGTGACCGTAGTCAACGAAGAGCGCCGCCCCGCGCCCGAGCAGCCCCGTCACCGTCGCCACCCAGGGCGCGAGCCGCAGGCACAGCTCCGAGGTGTAGCCCTCGGGCAGGGCGCGTCCCAGGTCTTCCTCCACCGCGCGCACCGCGCGCTCGAGCGCGGGCTCCGGGTCGAGCTCGACCCAGCCGAAGCCTTCGCCCGCGCGCGCCACGCCCAGCATGCGCACGCGCCCGCCGCGGATGCGGAAGCGGTGCACCGGCAGGGCGTCGAGCACCTCGTTGGCGACGATCACGCCGCGCACCGAGCCCGGCGCCGGCAGGCGCTCCCACCACTCCACGCGGCCGGCGAGCGCGCCGGCGCGCGCGGCGAGCGTCGCGCGCTGGCGCTCGCGCAGCTCCGGGCTCACCTCGACGATGGCGTAGCGCCGCGGCGCGGCCCCCACGGCCTCCAGCGCGGCGAGCAGGCCCGCGGCGAGCGCGCCGCTGCCCGCGCCGAGCTCGACGACGGTGTCGCCGCCCGAGCGCTCCAGGACCTCGGCGCACTGCACCGCGAGGCACTGCGCGAACAGCCCGCCGAGCTCCGGCGCGGTCACGAAGTCGCCCGCCGGCCCCAGCTTGCGCGCGCCCGCGACGTAGTAGCCGAGCCCCGGCGCGTAGAGCGCGAGCTCCATGTAGCGCTCGAAGGGGATGGCCCCGCCGGCGGCGTCGATCTCGGCGGCGATGCGCGCGGTGAGGCGCGCGGCGTGGGCGCGCGCCTCGGGCGGAGGCTCGGGCAGGCCCCGGGGCGGGACGGCGGGTGCGACGGCCATGGCCCTCCGGCTTGGCCCCGGCGCCCGCGGGCCGGTAGCATGGCGCGTCCGCGGCACCGGGAGGCGGGAGATGACGGAGACGACGGCCCATGATAGCGCAGCGCGCGACCTCACAGGCCGGGTGGCGCTGGTGACGGGCGCCGCCCACCGCATCGGCGCCGCCATCGCGCGCACGCTGCATGCGGCCGGCATGAACGTCGTGCTGCACTACCGCAGCTCGCGCGAGGCGGCCGAGCGCCTGCGCGAGTCGCTCGAGGCCCGCCGCGCGGGCTCGGTGCGGCTCGCGGCCGCCGACCTCGCGCGCTTCGAGGCCCTCGCTCCGCTGGCGGAGGAGGCGGCGGCCGCCTGGGGCCGGCTCGACGTCCTGGTCAACAACGCCTCCACCTTCTACCCCACCCCCTTCGGCACCGTGACCGAGGCGCAGTGGGAGGAGCTGCTCGCCACCAACCTCAAGGCCCCCTTCTTCCTCACGCAGGCGGCCGCCCCGCACCTGCGCGAGGCCGGCGGCTGCGTGGTGAACCTCGTGGACATCCACGCCGAGCGGCCGCTGCCCGGCTATCCCGTCTACAGCATCGCCAAGGCGGGGCTCGCCATGCTCACGCGCGCGCTGGCGCGCGAGCTCGGCCCGGAGGTGCGGGTCAACGGCGTCGCCCCGGGCGCCATCCTGTGGCCGGAGGGCATGGACGCCGAGACCAAGCGTCGCATCATCGAGCGCACGGCCCTCAAGCGGCGCGGCGACCCGCTCGACGTCGCGCGCGCGGTGCTGTTCCTGGTGCGCGAGGCCGACTACGTCACGGGCCAGGTGCTCGCGGTCGACGGCGGCCGCAGCCTCGGCCACTGAGGCGCGCCCGGCGTGAAGCCGCGCACGGCGGCGGGCGGGGGCACGCGCTAGCCTGCTTCCCTCCCCGACGACGTCACGCAGGAGGCGGTAAGGGATGAGAAGGAACCGCATCGCCCGTGCGGCGGCCGCGGCGGCGGCCGGCCTGTGGCTCGCCGCGGCGCCGCCGGCCGCGGCGGCCGCCGAGGCGCCGAAGGAGGCCGCGGCGCGCCCGCCGGGGCTGCCGGAGGCGGCGCGCGTCGCGCGCGCGCTCTTCACCACCCGCGTCGAGCGCCGCGAGCCCGTGGACGAGGTCCTCGTCCTCGACACGCGCGACCGCCAGGTGCTGTTCTTCACGGACCTGCGCGGGCTCCAGGGGCGCACCGTGGTGCACCGCTGGCGCCACGAAGGGCGCACGGTGGCCGAGGTGCCGTTCGCGGTAGGCGGGCCGCGCTGGCGCGTCTACTCGCGCAAGCGCCTCGATCCGGCCTCGGTGGGCCGCTGGACCGTGGTGGTGGTGGACCGCGAGACGGGGTGGCCGCTCGCCGCCGCGGCCTTCGAGTACCGCGAGCAGGCCGCCGACGCAAGCTCGCGCGTGGTGCTGCCGCTCGCGCGCCCCGGGGACGCGGCGCCTCAGCCGGCGGCGCCTGCCGCGGGCGAAGCCTCCGAAGCCTCGCCGGTGCCCTCGGGACCCGTGTCCGCCC
>WFOW01000038.1 GCA_015487895.1 Gammaproteobacteria bacterium
GTCTCCCGCCTCTGCCGCTGGTGGAAGCCGCTGATGTCCGCCATCCGCGATCTGATCCCCGGCTCACAGGCGCCAGAGGCGGATGCCGTCGCCGGCGAAGGCGGAGCGGTCGAGCACGCTCTTGACGTCGGCGATGCAGCCCGGGTTGTGGAGCTTCTCACGGAAGGCCTCCGGGGGCATCTCGCGGTACTGGCGGTGAGCGACGGCGAGCACCAGCGCCTCGGCCCGCGGCAGCGCATCCCACGGCTCGAGCGCGACGCCGTACTCGGCGCGCGCCTCGTCCGGGTCGGCGAGGGGGTCGTGGACGTGGACCTCGATGCCGTAGCTTTCGAGCTCGCGGACGATGTCGATCACGCGCGAGTTGCGCAGATCCGGGCAGTCCTCCTTGAAGGTGAGGCCGAGCACGTTGACCTTCGCGCCCTTGACGCAGGAGCCGTTGGCGATCATCTGCTTGACGGTCTGCTCGGCCACGTGCTTGCCCATGCCGTCGTTGATGCGCCGCCCCGCCAGGATCACCTGCGGGTGGTAGCCGAGCTGCTCGGCCTTGTAGGTGAGGTAGTAGGGATCGACGCCGATGCAGTGGCCGCCGACGAGGCCGGGCCGGAAGGGGAGGAAGTTCCACTTGGTGCCGGCGGCCTCGAGCACCTCGGCCGTGTCGATGCCGAGCCGGCCGAAGATGATGGCGAGCTCGTTCATGAGCGCGATGTTGAGGTCGCGCTGGGTGTTCTCGATGACCTTGGCGGCCTCGGCCACCTGGATGCTGGAGGCCCGGTGCACGCCGGCCTCGACGACCTCCTCGTAGAGGGCGGCCACGCGCTCGAGGGTCTCGGGCGTGTCGCCCGCGACCACCTTGACGATGGTCTCCAGCCGGTGCTCGCGGTCGCCGGGGTTGATGCGCTCGGGCGAGTAGCCGACGAAGAAGCCTTCCTTCCACTTGAGGCCGGAAGCGCGCTCGAGGATGGGGACGCACTCCTCCTCGGTGCAGCCCGGGAAGACCGTGGACTCGTAGACCACGGTGGCGCCGGGCTTGAGGTTGCGCCCGACGGTCTCGCTCGCGCCGCGCAGGGGGCGCAGGTCCGGCTGGCGGGCGGCGTCGATGGGGGTCGGCACGGCGACGATCACGCAGTCGGCCTCGCGCAGCGCGGCGGGGTCGCTGGTGAGCTCGAGCCGCGTGGCCGCCGCGAGGTCCTCGTCCGGCACCTCGCCCGTGGGGTCCCGGCCCGCGCGGTAGGCGGCGATCTTGCGCTCGTTGAGGTCGAAGCCGATGGTGCGCCGGCGCCTGCCGAAGGCCACCGCCAGCGGCAGCCCCACGTAGCCTAGCCCCACCACCGCGATCGTCCCGAAGCCGTTCACTGCGGTCCCTTCCCTATTCCGTTGCCGTCCGCTCCCGCGCCCTGCCCGGCCTCCAGGCGCTCCTTCAGGGCCGGAAAGCGTGCGAGCAGCCGCTCGCGCACCGCGCCCAGGAAATGCTCCAGATCCGGGATGAAGGCGTGGGCCTGGTTGAGCGCGTCCGCCAGCACCGCCGGGTCCGACACGTACTCGTGGATCATGCGGTTGCGCAGCCGGCGGATGCGCGCCCACTGGTCGGCCGAGCGGACGATGCCCGCGCGCTCGGCCCGGTCCAGATTTTCCACGAACAGGCCCGACGGCTCGCCCATCGCCTGGAGGAAGGCCGGCAGCAGCTTCGCGCCGAGCATGTCCTGCAGGCGCCCGAAACGGGCCACGAACGCCTCGACACGCTCGGCCAGCGCGTCGTCGTCGTCCAGTCCCGCAATATCCTCGCTGTCGAGCCTTGCGCTCCCCTTGAAGAGCCTCGCGTCGACCCGCCGGAGCAGGGCGAGCTCGCGCTCGCCCACGTCCACCAGGCCGAGCAGCTTCTCCAGCACCCGATCGTCCGGAACGCTCACAGCGGCACCCCGGTGCGCTCGGCGATGTCGTGGATGGGCTGGCGGGGCGTGTCGGGGGTGAGCAGGAGCACGTCCACGCGGCGGCCGTCGAAGCGGCGCTCGAGCCGTGTGGCCAGCCGCACCGCAGCCATGGTCGAATTCTCGACCGGGTGGGGCACCCGCACCAGCAGGTCGACGTCGCCGCCGCGCGCCGTGTCGTCCACGCGCGAGCCGAACAGGAGCACCTCGGCCTCGGGGCCGAACGCGCGTGCGACCTCCTCGCGGATGATGGCGCGGTGCTCCTCGCTCAGGCGCACGGGAGCTTGACCTCAGCCCTCTTCGCGGTCCAGGGCGGCCAGCAGCCGCTCCATGCGCTCGAGATGGGCCGGGAGCCTCGCATGGATCTCCTCCGCGAGCCGCTCGTCGTAGGTGTGGCTCGTGAGGTTGCGGTCCTCCCAGAGCCGCAGCCAGCCGGCCTCGTCGTCGATCCAGCCCGCCTCGAAGGCGAGCCGCAGGCATTCCTTGGGGAAGCGGCAGTCACGGCCGAGCGCGCGCGCCCTGGCCTGCACCGCCCTCCACGAGAGCTCGGCGCAGAACTCGAAGCGCTGGATGGCGGCATCGCGTGCGATATCCGAGCTGCCTGTCATCGCCAAGGCCTCGCGCAGCCGCGCGAGCGCCTTGCGCAGGGCGGCGAGACGCCGGCCGCTCACAGCGGGCGGCCCCGCCGGAGGATGCGCGCGCGGAACCCCTCCGAGACCTCGCGCAGGTCCACCAGGTCGATCCGGTAGAGCGTGGGCAGCTCGTCCACGGCGGCACGGAAGCCCGCCACCCGCTCGGGGGGCACGTCCGGCGGCGGCAGGATCGCGATGTCGATGTCGGAGCGCGGCCGGGCGCGCCCCTCGGGCCAGGAGCCGAACCACCAGACCTGTGTGCCGGGACCGAGCCGCTCGCGTGCGAGCGCCGCCACCGTCCGCGCCACCTCGGCCACGCGCGCGCGCTCCTTCGCGTCCGGCTCCGGGACCGCCCCCATGCCAACGCCCTCCGGGACTCTTTCGCCGGGCATGCTAGCACGGGTCCGGCGGATCCTCCCCGGCGGGACCCGGGCACGCTACCGCCCTGCAGCGCACGCGCCGCATGGCGAAGGTCCGCCGCCGGGGCGGCGGCTCAGTGTACGACGAGCGCCCGCGTGCCGGGAGGCAGCGCGCCCGCCAACAGGGCGGGCAC
>WFOW01000039.1 GCA_015487895.1 Gammaproteobacteria bacterium
GGGTATTGAGCTTGCTGAGCAGGCTGGGGCTCGCCTCGAGGCGCTCGACGCGCAGGTGGTAGGCGACGCTGCCGGCGACGATCACGAGGTCGCGGGCCAGCACCAGCGCCACCAGCCATGCCGGCAGCACCAGCAGCACCCGCAGGGCGGTGAGCAGGTTGGGGATGTCGCGCGGGCTCACGGCCGCAGCCGCAGGTGCAGATCCACGCCTGCCGACGGAGGTGCCTCCGCCACGGGCTCGAGGAGGCCGGCGCCGGCCAGCGCCTCGGCCAGCGCGGGGCGGCCGCCGCGGGCCTGGACCTGGAGGCGCAGGCGCGTGCCCTCGGCCGCGGCCACCTGCAGCGAGGTCACGCCGGGCAGGCGGCCGAGGGCCTCCAGCACGCGCGCGTAGGCCTCGAGGCCGTCCACGCCCTCGACCAGCACCGCGACCGCGCCCTCCGGCAGCGCCTCCGGCGGACGCGTCAGGCGCGCGGCCATCACGTCGACGGCGGCGTCCACGGCGGCGGCGAGCTGCGCGTGGAGATCCGGCGTCTCGACCTCCCAGGCGACGGGCGTGCCCTCGCCCACGCGCACCGCCCATCGGCCCTGCCAGACGCCGCCGCGTGCGGCGCGCACGCGCCCGAGCAGCACCGCGGCGGGCGCGTAGCGGGCCGAGGCGGCGAGCACGCGGTCCCAGAAGCCGCCCCACACGTCGGCCACCTCGAGGCGGGCGAGGTCCTCGACGTCGCCGAGCGGGAGCAGCAGCGGGACGCCGCGCGCCCCGGCGGCATCCCGCATGGGCGCGGCGAGCGGGCCGGCGCCCGCGTCCGTCAGCAATATGCGCCGCCCGCCCTCGTCGACCGCCACCCATGCGAGCAGCGCCGGCGCCGGGCGCGGCCACACGGCGAGCCCGAGCCCGGCCACGAGCCGCTCGAGGGCCTCGCCGTCGAGGCGCACCTCGAGCGCGAGCGAGGGCGCTTCCGCCCCGGGCTGCACCGCGCCCGCCGCCTCCCCCGCGGACGGCGGCGGCTCGCGCAGATAGCGGTAGGCGCGCACGTAGGCGGCCGCGCGCGCGAGCGCCGCGCGCACCGCCTCGCGCTCGGTGACGGTGCGGTCGCCCGTGCGCCGCACCAGCGCCATGGCCAGCGCCTGCCGCAGGGCGGCGTCGCGCGCCGCGGCACCCGTGCCGGCGACCGGCACGCGCACCACGGGGTCCCCGCCCGCGCCCGTGCCGCCGGCGGCGAGCGGAACCAGGGCGAGGAGGATGGCGAGCCAGGCTGGCAGGCGGCGCGCTCCCACGGGGCGCCTACCTTACCACGAGCGCATGCAGGCCCGCGTTGGCGGGCGCCCCGCCCGCGCCGTTACCATGTAGGTCCCTTTTCCGGACGGAGGCAGGCCGTGGCCCGCGGCACCGACGACACACCCGCGCCGCTCACCTACCGCGAGGCCGGCGTCGACATCGACGCCGGGAACGCCCTCGTCGAGCGCATCCGGCCCGCGGTGGAGCGCACCCGCCGGCCCGGCGTGCTCGGCGGGATCGGCGGCTTCGGCGGCCTCTTCGCCCTCGAGCCCGGACGCTGGCGCGAGCCCGTGCTGGTCGCCGGCACCGACGGCGTCGGCACCAAGCTGCGGCTCGCCATCGCCGCCGGGCGCCACCGCGGCGTGGGCATCGACCTCGTGGCGATGTGCGCCAACGACGTGGCAGTGCAGGGCGCCGAGCCGCTGCTCTTTCTCGACTACTACGCCACGGCCCGGCTCGACGTGGACGTCGCCGCCGAGGTCATCGAGGGCGTGGCCGAGGGCTGCGAGCAGGCGGGCTGCGCGCTGCTCGGGGGCGAGACCGCCGAGATGCCCGGCATGTACGCGGCGGGCGACTACGACCTCGCCGGCTTCTGCGTCGGCGTGGTGGAGCGGTCGCGCATCGTCGACGGCTCGGGCTGCGAGGCCGGCGACCCGCTCCTCGGCCTCGCCTCCAGCGGCCCCCACGCCAACGGCTACTCGCTGATCCGCCGCATCCTCGAGCGCACGGGCGCCCGCCTGGAGGAGCCCCTGCCCGACGGCACGCCCCTCGGCGAGGCGCTGCTCGCCCCGACGCGCATCTACGTGCGCGCGCTGCTCGCCCTGCACCGGGCGGGCCTGCTGCGGGCCGCCGCCCACATCACGGGCGGGGGGCTGCCGGAGAACCTGCCGCGGGTGCTGCCGGACGGGCTGCGCGCCGTGGTCGACGCCGGCGCTTGGCCCGAGCCCGCGGTCTTCGGCTGGCTGCGCGCCCGCGGGCCCGTGGCGCGCGAGGAGATGTACCGCACCTTCAACTGCGGCATCGGCATGGTGGTCGTGGTGCCCGCCGCGGCGCGCGAGCGCGCTCTCGCCCTGCTCGGGGAGGCGGGCGAGCGGGCCTGGGTGATCGGGCGTCTCGAGCCGCGCGCCGCGGGCGCGGCACCGGTCGAGATCCGGGGCGGGCCGGCGTGAGCGGGCGGAAGCGGCTTCCCGTCGTCGCGCTGATCTCGGGGCGCGGCACCAACCTGCAGGCCATCATCGACCAGGCCCGCAGCGGCGAGCTGCCGGTCGAGATCCGCGCCGTCATCAGCAACCGCCCGGATGCGCCGGGGCTCGAGCGCGCGCGCCGTGCCGGCATCCCGGCCGAGGTCGTCGACCACCGCGACTTTCCGAGCCGCGAGGCCTTCGAGCGCGCCCTGATGGAGGCCATCGACCGCCACCGGCCGGGCCTCGTGGTGCTCGCCGGCTTCATGCGCGTCCTCGGCCCGGCCTTCGTCGCGCACTACCGCGGGCGCATGCTCAACATCCACCCGTCCCTGCTGCCGCAGTTCCGCGGCCTGCGCACCCACGAGCGGGCGCTGGAGGCGGGCGTGCGCGAGCACGGGGCGAGCGTGCACTTCGTCACCGAGGAGCTAGACGGCGGCCCCGTCGTGGTGCAGGCGGTCGTGCCGGTGCTGCCGGGCGACGACCCCGAGCGCCTCGCCGCGCGCGTGCTCGAGCAGGAGCACCGCATCTATCCGCTCGCCATCCGCTGGTTCGCCGAAGGGCGTCTCGCCCTGCGCGACGGCCGGGCCTGGCTCGACGGGTGGCCCCTCGAGCGGCCGGTGCGGATCGTTGCGGGCGAGGCGGCCGAGGGGCAACGCACGGCGGGCGGGGAGGCCTGAGCGGTGCGCGCGCGTCGCCGCCTCGCGCTCGTGCTGGCCGGCGCCTGCCTGCTGGCGGCCGCCGCCGCGGGTGTCGCGCGCGCGGCGGCGCTGGCGCCCTTCGAGGCGCGCTACCGCCTCAGCCTCGGAGGCCTCACCGTCGGCGAGATGCGCCTCGCGCTGCGCGCCGCGGGAGACGGGCGCTACCTCTACGAGATGGCCTCGCGCCCGCGCGGCCTGCTCGCGCTGTTCCGCCGCGACACCCTCACCGAGCGCAGCCTCTGGGAGCGCGGCCCCGGCGGCGCGCCGCGCCCGCTGCGCTACGAGCGCATCCAGACCGGCTCGCGCGAGCGCCGCGCGCGCCTGGTCTTCACCTGGTCGCCCGAAGGGAGCGGGCGCGTGCGCAACGAGGTCGCTGGCCGTCCCTGGGAGATGGCGGTGCCGCCGGGCACGCTGGACCGCCTGCTGGTGCAGATCGCCCTGCGCCGCGACCTCGCCGCGGGGCGCGAACCGCTCGAATATCCCATCGCCGACGGCGGCAAGCTCAAGCGCTACCGCTTCGCCGTGCTCGGGCGCGAGACGGTGACCA
>WFOW01000040.1 GCA_015487895.1 Gammaproteobacteria bacterium
CCCGCGATCACGGCACCCACGCGGCCGTCCACGACCAGGGTCTCGCCGTCGCGCAGCAGCGCCAGCGCCCCGCGCGCGCCCATCACGCACGGCAGCCCCAGGCTGCGGGCGAGGATGGCTCCGTGCGAGAGCGGCCCGCCGCCCTCGGCCACGAGCGCGGCCGCATCGCGTCCGGCCAGCAGGGCCACCGTGGCGGGATCGAGGTCCGCGCAGATCACCACCGCGCCCGCCGGCGCCTCGGGGCCGTTGCCGTCGGCGCGCGTCTCCCCGGCGAGCAGACGCTGCACCCGCGCCACCACCTGGTCGATGTCCACGCGCCGCGCACGCAGGTAGGGGTCGTCCACCGCCTCGAAGGCCGCGGCGAGCGCTCGGCGCTCGAGCTCGAGCGCCCACTCCGCCGCCCAGCGCTCGCGCCGGATGCGCTCGAGCGGCGCGCGCGCCAGCGCCGGGTCGGCCAGCATGAGCCGGTGCGTCTCGAGGAAGGCGCCCACCTCGCCGGGGAGCGAGCCCGGCAGGCGCCGCCGCAGGGCCTCGATCTCGGCGGCGGCCGCGCGCAGGGCGGCACGCAGGCGCGCCACCTCGCGCGGCACGGCCTCGGGCGGCACGCGCCGCTCGCGCGGGACGGGCGCCGGACGGTCGAGCCGCCAGGCGGGGCCGATGGCGAGCCCCGGGGAGGCGGCGCTGCCGTGCAGGGCCAGGACCATGCAAGCGCTCCGGCGGGCGCGGCGCGCCCCCTAGGCCTATTCCTCGCCGAAGCCGTCGGCGACCAGGGCCGCGAGGCGCTCGACGGCCTCCCCCTCGTCGGGGCCGCGGCAGACGATGCGCAGCCGTGTGCCGCGCGCCGCGGCCAGCATCATCACCCCCATGATGCTCTTGGCGTTGACCTCGCGCCCGTCGCGCACCAGCCGGACCTCGCACTCGAACTCCGAGGCCAGCGCCACGAGGCGCGCCGCGGCCCGCGCGTGCAGGCCCAGGCGGTTGACGACCGTGACCTCCCGCTCCACCATCGCCGCGCTCAGCCAGCCCCTGCCGGCGGCTCGCACAGCAGCACCCCGTCGCGGCCGCCGCTGAGCGCCTTCTGGGCGAGCTCCTCGAGCGGCAGGCGCGGGTAGTTGAGCACGCGCACCAGCATGGGCAGGTTGACACCCGCCACCACGCGCACCGCGCGCGCGGCGGCGAGGCGGGCGGCGACGTTGCTCGGCGTGGCGCCGTAGAGGTCGGTCAGCACCAGCACCCCGTCGCCGCGGTCGAGGGCGGCGCGCAGGCGCTCGGCCTCGGCGTCGAGCGCCTCGGGGTCGGCCGCCTCGCCCACCTCCAGGGTGGCGATCTCGAGCGGCCGGCGGCCGAGCATGCGGTCGGCCGTCGCCACCAGGGCGGTGGCGACGCCTGCGTGGGTGACGAGCAGCAGCCCCACCGTCACGGCGGCAGCTCCCGGTGGCGGACCCGCACCTCGTGGCCCGCGGCGCGCAGGGCGGGGGCGAGGCGCTCGGCCATGTAGACGGAGCGGTGCTGGCCGCCGGTGCAGCCGAGCGCGACGGTCAGCACCGGGCGGCCGTCGGCCTGGAAGCGTGGCAGCCACTGCCGCAGGAAGCCCTCGATGGCGGCGGCGAGCTCGCCCACCAGCGGCTGGCGCTCGAGGAAGCGTGCCACCGGCTCGTCGCGTCCGCTCAGCGGCCGCAGCGCCGGCTCCCAGTGCGGGTTGGGCAGGCAGCGCAGGTCGAAGACGAGGTCGGCGTCGGCCGGCACCCCGTGCTTGTAGCCGAAGGACTGCAGCACCACGAGCAGGCGCGCCGGGCGGGCGACGACGCGCTCGCGCACGCGGTCGCGCAGCTCGTGGATATGGGTGCGCGAGGTGTCGATGAGCACGTCGGCGATGGCGGCGATGGGCTCGAGCAGGGCGCGCTCGCGCGCCAGCGCCTCCGGGAGCGAGGCGCCGTCGCGCGCCAGCGGGTGGGCGCGGCGCGTCTCCGAGAAGCGCTTGATGAGGACCGGCTCCTCGGCCTGCAGGAAGACCACCGTCACCTCGAGGCCGCGCTCGCGCAGGCGCGCGACGCGCTCGGGCACGCGCGCCAGGTCCGCGGCGCGCGCGCGCGCGTCCACCGCCACGGCCGCGCCCTCGCCCCAGGCGGCCTCGCCGCCGGCGAGCAGCTCTTCGGCGAAGGGCTCGAGCAGCGCCAGCGGCAGGTTGTCGACGCAGTAGTAGCCGACGTCCTCGAGCGTGTGGAGGGCGACGCTCTTGCCCGCGCCCGAGAGGCCGCTCACCACGACCAGCCTCATGCGCCTTCCCCGCCCCGCGCCTGCTCCTCGATGGCGCGGCGCTGGCGTGCGGCGAAGGCCTTGGCCGCGTCGTAGCCCTCGCTGCGCAGGATCTGGTCCTGCACCGCCGCCTCGACCAGCACGGCGATGTTGCGTCCGGGCGCCACCGGGATGGTGATCTCGGGCACCTGCACCCCGAGGATGCGGCGCGTGCGGCGGCTGCTCTCGAGACGGTCGGCGCCCTGCACGCGCGGGTCGTCGAGGGCGGCCAGGCGCACGATGAGGCGCAGGTACTTGGTGCGCTTGATGGCGCGGTCGCCGTACATGGCGCGGATGTTGAGCACCCCGAGGCCGCGCACCTCGAGGAAGTCGCGCAGCACCTCGGGGCAGGTGCCGCTCAGCACGTCGGGGGCGACGCGCGCGAACTCCGGGGCGTCGTCGGCGATCAGGCGGTGGCCGCGCGTGATGAGCTCGAGCGCGAGCTCGCTCTTGCCCACCGCCGCCTCCCCCGTGATGAGCACGCCGATGCCCATCACCTCCATGAAGACCCCGTGCAGCGTCACCTTCTTCGAAAGCAGGTGGGAGAGGTAGTAGCGCAGGTTGCCGACGAGCTGCTGCGCGGCGAGCCTCGAGCCGAGCAGGGGCGTCCCGTGGCGCTCGGCGGCCTCCACCAGGTCCTCCGGCGGGTGCTCGCCCTCGGCGAGGATGACCATGGCGGCGGCCTCGCCGAAGAGCCTGCCGACGGCGTCGGCGCGCGCCTCGCGGCCGAGGCTCGCCAGATAGCGCAGCTCGCGCGTGCCGAGGATCTGGATGCGGCTGGGGCTGATGAAGTTGAGCGGCCCGACGAGGAGGGCGGCCGACTCGAGGTCGCCCTCGACACCGATGGGGCGCCTTTCGCCGGCGCGGCCGGCGAGCCACCGCAGGCCGAGCCGGCGGCGCAGGGCCGTGTAGAGGCCGCCGGCGGTGAGCGGTGCGGTCATGGGCCGGAGGCGCGCTCGCCCTTCCAGCGCGTGAGCAGCTCCAGGGCGTGCTCGCTGGTGCAGGATGCGCGCAGCTCGCGGCACAGCTCGGGGTCGCTGAACATGCGCGCCAGCTCGGCGAGCAGCGCCAGGTGCTCGTTGGTGTAGTGCTCGGGCACCAGCAGCGCGAAGAGCAGGTCCACCGGACGCTCGTCGGCAGCGTCGAAGTCGATGCCCTCGTCGAGCTTGACGAAGGCGCCGACGGCGCGCCGGGCACCGCGCACGCGCGCGTGCGGGATGGCCACGCCGTGGCCCAGGCCCGTGCTGCCGAGGCGCTCGCGCCCGATCAGGCTCTCGAAGACGGCGCTCTGCGACAGCGCCGGGTCGGCCGAGGCGAGCAGGTCGGCCAGCAGCTCGAGCGCGCGCTTCTTGCTGGAGGCATGCAGGTTGCAGGCGATGCGCTCGGGCGCCAGCAGGCCGGCAAGGGGCGATCCGCCTTCCTGGGGCTCGGGCTCAGGCGCGCCGCTCATGGAGCTTGCCCTTGAGCTTGGAGAGCTGGCGGTCGAGCCGGTCGACCATGCCGTCGATGGCCGCGTACATGTCCTCCTCGACGGCGTCTGCGTGGACGTCGTGGCCCGCCGTGTGCAGCGTCGCCTCCGCCTTGTGGCGCAGCTTCTCGACGCTGAGGACGACGTGCACGTGCCCCTGCGGCGCGTGGTGGCGGTCGATGCGCGCGAGCTTCTCGTGCACGTACTCGCGCAGGGCGGGCGTGATGTCGACGTGATGTCCCGTGAGCTCTATCTGCATGGGGTCGGCTCCTCAGACCAGGCGTCTGCGTTCGTTCGAGGGCGGGATGGCCATGGCCTCGCGGTACTTGGCGACGGTGCGCCGTGCGACGTTGATGCCTTCGCGCTCGTGCAGGATCTGGGCGATCTTGCTGTCGCTCAGCGGCCGGCGCGGGTCTTCCGAGGCGATCAGCCTGCGGATCATGGCGCGGATGGCCGTGGCCGAGCACTCGCCGCCGTCGGTGGTCCCCACGTGGCTCGAGAAGAAGTACTTGAACTCGTAGATGCCGCGGGGGGTGTGCATGTACTTCTGGGTCGTCACCCGAGAGATGGTCGACTCGTGCATCCCGACCGCCTCGGCCACGTCGCGCAGCACCATGGGCTTCATCGCCTCCTCGCCGTATTCCAGGAAGGCGCGCTGGCGCTCGACGATGCAGGTGGCGACCTTGAGCAGGGTCTCGTTGCGGCTCTGCAGGCTCTTGAGGAACCAGCGCGCCTCCTGCAGGTGCGAGCGCAGGTAGGCGTTGTCCTCGCTCGAGTCGGCGCGCCGCACGAGGGCGGCATATTGCGGGTTGATCCGAAGCCGCGGCAGCGCCTCGGGGTTGAGCTCCACGCGCCAGACGCCGCGCTGCTTGCGCACGAAGACGTCGGGGACGACGTACTCGGGCTCGGGGCCCGGCAGGGCCGACCCGGGGCGCGGGTTGAGGCTGCGGATCAGGCTCACCACCTCCCGCAGCGCCTCCTCGTCGAGGCGCAGGCGGCGGCGGATCTGCGTGTAGTCGTGGGCGGCGAGGAGCTCGAGGTGCTCGCCCACCAGCCGCATGGCCTCCTCGCGCCAGGGCGTGCCCTCCGGGAGCTGGGCGAGCTGCACCAGCAGGCATTCGCGCAGGTCGCGCGCGCCCACCCCCACCGGGTCGAAGCGCTGGATGCGGTGCAGCACGGCCTCGACCTCGGCGAGCTCGACCTGGAGTTCGGGGGCGAGCCCCTGGTGGATCTCCTCCAGCGGCACGCTCAGGTAGCCGTCGTCGTCGATGGCGTCGATGATGGCCAGCGCGATGGCGGCGTCGGTCTCGCTGAAGGGGGTGAGGTTGAGCTGCCAGAGCAGGTGCTCGCGCAGGCTCTCGGTGGCGGCCCCGCGCGGCTCCAGGCCCTCGCGCTCCTCGCTCTCGCCGCCGGCGGCCGGCAGCCAGGCGTTGTCGTAGACGTCCTCCCAGGCGCTGTCGACCGGGAGCTCCTCGGGAATGGCCTCCTCCTGGGCACCGGCTTGCGGCAGCTCGGCCAGCGCCTCGGCGGCGGGCTCCTCGGCGACGGCCTCCGCGGCCGGTTCGGCGGCCGGCTCGGCGGCCGCCTCGGCGTCGGCGGCTTCCGCGGCCTCGTCCTCGCCGTCCTCCAGGGCCTCGAGCATGGGGTTGGACTCGAGCGCCTGCTGGATCTCGAGCTGCAGCTCGACAGTGGACAGCTGCAGCAGGCGGATGGCCTGCTGGAGCTGGGGCGTCATGGTGAGCTGCTGCCCCAGCCGCAGCTGCAAGGACTGCTTCATGGCCGCCACGTGCGGATCCCGGTCGGGCACGGCGGGCGCGGGACGGCCCGCGCCGGCATGGTGCTTCCCTCGGACGGGCGCGCACCGGGCCCCGGCGCCCGCAGGGCGCCGGGCGCACGCCGCCGCGCGCGTCCCCCGCGACCGATTCTACTGCATTTCCCGGAGGCCAGGCAGGGAAGCGCGTCGCGCCCGGAGCCCCTCAGAGCCGGAAGTGCTCTCCCAGGTAGGCTTCGCGCACGCGGGGATCGGCCACGAGCGCCTCGGGCCCGCCCTCGGCCAGCACGCTTCCCTCGCTCAGGATGTAGGCGCGCGCGCAGATGCGCAGGGTCTCGCGCACGTTGTGGTCGGTCACCAGCACGCCGATGCCGCGTTCGGTGAGGTGGGCGACGAGGCGCTGGATGTCGATCACCGACAGGGGGTCGACGCCCGCGAAGGGCTCGTCGAGGAGCATGTAGCGCGGCTCGGCGGCGAGCGCGCGGGCGATCTCGACGCGGCGGCGCTCGCCGCCCGACAGCGCGAGCCCGGGGCTGTCGGCGAGGTGGCCGATCTGGAGCTCGTGCAGCAGCTCCTCGGCGCGCTCGCGGCGTGCCGCTCCGTCGAGGCCCGGGCGCAGCTCCAGCACCGCCAGCACGTTCTCGAGCACCGTGAGGCGGCGGAAGACGGACGGCTCCTGCGGCAGGTAGCCGATGCCGGCGCGCGCGCGCCGGTGGAGCGGCTCGCGGGTGATGTCGCGCCCGTCGAGCAGCACCCGCCCGGCGTCCGGGCGCTCGAGGCCCACGATCATGTAGAAGCAGGTGGTCTTGCCGGCGCCGTTGGGGCCGAGCAGGCCGACGACCTCCCCCGGGCGCACCTCCAGGCCGACCCCGTCGACCACCGTCCGGCCGCGGTAGCGCTTGACCAGGCCCTCGGCGCGCAGGGCCTGCGCCGCCGCCGTGCTCACCGCGTCTCCCCGTCCTTGCCGCGCTGCGGCTCGATGGTCACGCGCACGCGGCCGCCGCCATGGGCCTGCGGCTCGGCGCGCACCACCTCGCGTGCGAGGTCGTAGGCGATGTGCTCGCTGCGGAAGACGTTGGGGCCCTGGCGCAGGACGGCGGCGCCCGTCAGCACCAGCGCCTCGCGCTGCGGCAGGTACTCGATGTGGCGCGCCTCGCACTCGACGGGGCGGCTGCCGGGCGAGGCCGGAGCGCGGCGGCAGGTGGCGGGATCGCCCGTGACCACCGCGCGCGTCAGCCGCCCTTCGGCGTCGATATGCACCGTGAGGCGCTCTCCGCGCGCTTCCAGCCCGCCCTGACGGATCCGCACCCTGCCGGTGTACACGGCGAGGCCGCGCCGCTCGTCGAGCTCGGCGCGGTCGGCCTCCACCTGCACCGGCCCGCGCGCCGGCGGGGCGGCCGCGGAGACGCCGGCGGCGGCCAGCGCGAGGAGGAGTAGGGCGGCGGCATCAGCGCTGCGGATCATGCCGGCTCCTGACGCGGCTGAGCAGCTCGAGGCGCCCGTGCGCGAGCCAGGCACGCAGCCCCACGGCGTCGGTTTCCATGCGTGGCGCCGTGAGGCGGACGGGGAGGTCGGTCTCGGCGTAGTCGCGCTCGGGATAGGCGACGAGGCGCTCGGTCTCGATGCGGAGCGGCCGCCCGCCGGCCACCCGCCGGGCGCGCACCCTGCGCTCGAGCACCAGGCGTCCTTCCCCCTCGGCGAGGGCGGCATCCGCGCGCACCTTCCACACCTCGCCGCTGCGGGTATGGAGCTCCAGGCGGGGGGACTCCATGCGGCTGCGGCCGTCCGCCCAGCCCTCGGCGCGTGCCGCCTCGAGGCGGTAGCGCAGCCGCCCGCGCTCGTCGTGGATCCGGGTCCCGAGGCCCTCGGCGTACCAGTCGCGCGGCGGCGGCGCGTCCGCGGGGCTGGAGCCTCCCGAAGAAGGGGCTCCGGCCTCGCGCAGGGCGAGGGTGGCGAGGACGGCGAGCGCCCCGAGCAGCGGGACCAGCAGCAGGCCGAGGCGGCGCCTCACGAGAGGTACCTCGCGAGCATGCGCTCGAGGTCGCCGCGCGCCTCGAGGATGAGCTCGCACACGTCGCGCGCGGCGCCGCGCCCTCCCGGGCTCGGGGTCTGCCAGTGGGCGTGACGCACCACCAGGGGATGGGCGTCCTGGACCGCGATTGCCAGCCCCACGCGGCGCATCACCGGGAGATCCACCACGTCGTCGCCCACGTAGGCGCACTCGGCGGCCTCCAGGCCGAGGCGGGCGAGGAGGGCCTCGAAGGCGGGCAGCTTGTCGCGCTGGCCCTGGAAGACGTGCTCGATGCCGAGGCTGGCCATGCGGTGCTCGACCACGCGCGAGGTGCGGCCCGTGATCACGGCGAGCTCGACCCCGGCCTCCTGCAGCATCTTCATGCCGTGGCCGTCGCGCGAGTGGAAGGCCTTGTACTCCTCGCCGCCGTCGCCGAGGAAGAGGCTGCCGTCGGTGAGCACGCCGTCGACGTCGAAGACGACGAGGCGGATGCGGGCGGCGCGCTCGAGGATCTCCTGCACGACGCCTCCTCAGAGCACGCCCGCGCGCAGCAGGTCGTGCATGTTGAGCGCGCCGACGAGGCGCTCGCCGTCCTCGACCACGAGCAGGGCGTTGATCTTGTGCGCCTCCATGATCTGCAAGGCCTCGGCCGCGAGCAGGTCGGCGCCCACGGTCTTGCAGTTGCGGGTCATCACGGCCTCGATGGGCGTGGTGTGGACGTCCACCTCGCGGTCCAGGGCCCGGCGCAGGTCGCCGTCGGTGAAGATGCCGAGGACATGCTCCTCGCCGTCCACGACCGCGGTCATGCCGAGCCCCTTGCGCGTCATCTCCACGAGGGCGTCGCGCAGGAGCGTGCCCTCGCGCACCTTCGGCACCGCCTCTCCCGTGTGCATGATGTCGCGGATGAGGAGCAGCAGGCGCCTTCCGAGGCGGCCGCCGGGGTGGGTGCGGGCGAAGTCCTCGGCGGTGAAGCCGCGCGCCTCGAGCAGCGCGATGGCGAGCGCATCGCCCATGGCGAGGGTGGCCGTGGTGCTCGCGGTCGGGGCCAGCCCCAGGGGACAGGCCTCCTGGGGCACGCTCACGTCGATGTGCACCGTCGCCGCCCGCGCCAGGGTCGAGGCCGGGTTGCCGGTCATGGCGATGAGCGGCACGCCGAGGCGCTTGATGAGCGGCAGGATGGTGAGGATCTCCTCGGTCTCGCCGGAGTTGGAGATGGCGAGCACCGCGTCCTT
The DNA here is from genome assembly GCA_015487895.1 of Gammaproteobacteria bacterium. Lineage (GTDB taxonomy): Bacteria > Pseudomonadota > Gammaproteobacteria > S144-34 > S144-34 > S144-34. The sequence continues at coordinate 8,778 of WFOW01000040.1, forward strand.
GGCGGTGATCATGCCGAGGTCGCCGTGGCTCGCCTCGCCCGGATGGACGAAGAAGGCGGGGGTTCCGGTGCTCGCCAGCGTGGCGGCGATCTTGCCCCCGATGTGGCCCGACTTGCCCATGCCGAGCACCACCACCCGCCCCTCGCACTCGAGCATGTGGCGGCAGGCGCGGGCGAAGGCGCCGTCGATGCGCGCCGCGAGCCCGGCCACGGCTTCGGCCTCGGTCTCGATGACGGCGCGGGCCAGGCGCAGCAGCTCGGGCTCGTTCACGGAAGCGGGGCGGGCGCTCAGGCGGCGGGCGCCTCGGGATAGCCGAGGGCGGCGAGCTTCTCGGCGATGGGGCCGCGGTCGAGGCTGCTGCCCCGGACCGTGACGCGGCCCTCGTCGATGGAGACCTCCACCTCCTCGACGCCCGGCAGCTCGGCCAGCCCCTCGCGGATGGCGCTGACGCAGCCCTGGCAGCGCACGTTCTGCACCCGGAAGGTCTCGGTCTGCATCGTTCTCAGCTCCCCGCGTACAGCATGTAATCGTAGGATAGGAAGGCGGCGAGCAGCAGCGCCCCCTCCCAGCGCTGGATGCGGCCCTCGCCGCGGAAGCCGTGGGCCATCGCGAGCAGCGCCACGGTGAGCGCGACCATCACCGGAAAGTCGCGCGTCAGCACCTCGGGCGCGAAGGGCGCCGGCCGGATCAGCCCCGGCAGCGCGAGGACCGCCAGGAGGTTGAACATATTTGACCCGATGACGTTGCCCACCGCAATGTCGTCCTCGCCCTTGAGCGCGCCGGCGAGCGAGGCGGCGAGCTCCGGCAGGCTGGTGCCGATCGCCACCACGGTCAGCCCGATGACGAGGTCGCTGACGCCGAGCGCCTCGGCGAGCCCCACCGCCCCCCAGACCAGCGCCCGCGAGCCGGCGAGCAGCCCGGCGAGGCCGAGCGCGAGCCACAGCAGCGCCCGCGGCGTCGGCATGGCCGTCGGGATCTCGGCGGCGAACTCGGCGGCGAGCGGGTCGCGCCGGTCGCGCCGCGCGAGCAGCAGCATGGCGTAGAGCAGCAGCCCCAGCCCGCCGAGCAGCAGGGCGCCGTCGAGGCGGCCCAGATGGCCGTCGGCCATGAGGGCGAAGGCGGCGAGCGTCACGGCCATGAGCACCGGCAGCTCGCGGCGCACGGTCTGGGAGTGCACCCGCAGGGGCCGCACGAGGGCGGTCGCGCCGATGATGAGCGCGATGTTGGTGACGTTGGAGCCGAGCGCGTTGCCGATGCCGAGCCCGGGGTTGCCCTGCCAGGCGGCGATTCCCGAGACCAGCATCTCGGGCGCCGATGTGCCGAAGCCGACCACGGTGAGCCCGATCACCATGGGCGCCACGCCGAGGTTGCGGGCCAGCGCCGCCGCACCCGTGACGAAGCGGTCGGCCCCCGCCACCAGGAGGACGAGCCCGCCCGCGGCCGCGAGGAGGTGGCCCCAGATCACCGGAACGCTCCGGGGCGGGGCACGGCCGGTCCGCGCGGCGGGCCGGCGGGGACGCGCCTCGGCCTGGGGCCGTCGTGGCGCGGGGCGTGGAAGGATCGGTTCCGCTCTCCCATGGGGCTTTGGAGCGCCAGAGGCTCGGGTGTCGTGGCCGGACCTGCCGGCAGGCACGGCGCGGCCATGATACACGCGATCGCACGGACGCCTGCGCGCGGCGCGTACAATGGGCGCACCATGGCGACCCACGGCGTGGCGGGGACGGAAAGGAGGTCGGCGGGCGGCGGCCGGCAGGCGCTGCCGCGCGTGGTGGTGGGGGCGGTCGGCTGGGAGCACCGCGCCTGGAAGGGGGAGCTCTATCCGGCGGACCTGCCGCCGGAGTGGCGGCTCGCCTGCTACGCCAACGAGTTCGAGGCACTGTGGGTGCCTGCCGGGGCCTGGGGGGCGCGGCCCGCGGCGCGCGCGGCGCGCTGGGCGGCGGACCTCCCGGAGGGCTTCGACCTGGTGGTGGAGCTGCCGGAGGCCGCGCTCGCCGTGGGCGGGGCCGTCGACCGCCGGGCCTGGTGGCGCGCGCTCGAGGCGCTCGCGCCCTGGCTGCGCGCGGTTGTCGTGCCGCGTCCCCGGGATGCGGCGGAGGAGGCCGCCCGCGCGCGGCTGGCCCGCGGCTGGCCGGTGCGGCACCTCGCGCCCGTGGGGGAGGCCGCCTCGGCGGGCGAGGTGTGGCGGCCCGGGGCCGCCGTGCCGGGCGGCTCGGCCATCGGCCTCGTGCGGCTCGAGGGCCGGGAGGCCGCTCCGCGTGCCCTGCGGGCGCTCATCGAGGCCTTCCTCGCCCAGGCCCCGCCGGTGGCGGAGACGCATCTCTTCTTCGACGCGCCGGGCGGGGTGGCGGTCGAGACGCTCGAGGCGGCCGAGACCATCTGCCGGCTCCTCGGGGCGGGCTTGGTTGACCGCCCGGCCGGAGGCGCCGGCATTGGTCCGTCCCGCAGGGAAGCCACCCCGTGAGCGGACGCGGCGACAGGACCGGAGGCCCTGGAGACGAGGTGCTGGTGCGCATCCGTGGCCTGCGCTTCCGCCGCGGCGAGCGCGTCATCTTCGACGGGGTCGACATGGACATCCGCCGCGGCCGGGTGACGGCGGTCATGGGCCCGAGCGGCACCGGCAAGACCACCCTGCTGCGCCTCATCGGCGGGCAGCTCCGGCCCGAGGCCGGCACCGTGGAGGTCGACGGCCAGGACGTGCACCGCCTGGGGC
>WFOW01000041.1 GCA_015487895.1 Gammaproteobacteria bacterium
CCAGCCCCCAGATCCAGGCCCGCAGCCCCGCCACCGGCGCCAGCACCGTGGCGCGGTCGCTCTCGATCACCAGCACCCACTGCGAGAGGCGGTCGCGGTAGGGCTCGTAGCGGCGGTAGAAGTACATGCGCCCGTCACCCGTGACGATCGTGCCCGCCTGGAGCCCCTCGCGCATGCGCGCCCACACCTGCGCGCCGGCATCCGCGGGGAAGCGGTAAGAGGTGCCGAGCTGGTTGGCGAAGCGCTTGTCCGCGTCGCGATGATAGAGGTAGATGCCGTCGCGCGCGGGCTCCTCGTCGTTGGCCTCCACCAGGTAGACGTGGCCCGGGTAGCCGCCGAGGGCAGCGACCACCACGTCGTCCACGCGACGCCCCCACATGTTGACGATCAGCAGGCCGAGGAGCTCGCCATCGCCGCCGCGCACCGGAACCGAGTAGCGCACCATGGCAGGACAGAGCTCGGCCTCGTCCGCCACCTTGCCGCGCTCGAAATCCGACACCGAGACCTCATCGTCGCTGGCGAGCGCGCGCCGGAAGAAGGGCTTGTAGGCGATGTCCTCGACGTAGCGCCGCCCGAAGCCGTCGATGCGGGCGGCCGGCACCGGGCGCCCCTCCTTGACCTTGACCAGCGCCCGGCCGCCTGCGTCGGTGAAGCGGATCGCCTGGATGCTGGGAACGGTCGTCTGGTAGTTGAGCAGGAAGGACTCGAGCGCGCGCCGGCGCGCCTCGTAGCGCGCCGGATCAAAGCGCTCCGGCGCCGCAACCGCCGCGAAGGACTCCAGCACCGGCACCTGGGCCAGCCCCCGCGCGAGCGCCTTCTGGGTCTCCATCAGGCTACGCAGCTCGCGCTCCATCTTCTCAAGCGTCTCGTGGAGCTCGGCCTCCACGCGGGCCTCGAGCGCCCGCTCGGCGCGGTCCACGACGCCGAAGAGCAGCACCAGCAGCGGCACCGTGGCCATGCCGGCGAGGACCAGAAAGAGCTTCTTCCGCAGCTCCATGCGCACGATGCTAGCACAGCGCCTGCGGGCGCTCTGTTTCAGAACATCATGAAATGCCGGAAGATTGCTTGCGGCTCAGCCCACCGCCCGCAGGCAGAGCGCGAGCAGCGCTCCGGGCAGGAGCCCGAGCCCCAGAACGGCGAGCCCGTTGACGCTCAGCACCGTGCCCGCCTCGAGGCCCGCGCGGACGGGCGCCCCCTGCTGCGGCTCATCGAAGTACATGAGCTTGACCACGCGCAGGTAGTAGAAGGCGCCGATCACGGAGAAGATCACCGCGAGCACCGCGAGCCACAGCGCGCCGACGTCGATCACCGCCTTGAGCACCGTCAGCTTGGCGTAGAAGCCCACCGTGGGCGGCACCCCGGCCATCGAGAACATGAGCACCAGCATGAGAAAGGCGAGCCACGGGTTCCGGGCGTTGAGACCGCGGTAGTCGTCCAGGCGCTCGGCCTCGCCCTCTCGGCTCATGACCGTCACCACACCGAAGGCACCCGCCGCCATCAGGGCGTAGGTCAGCGCGTAGAACATGGCCGCCCCGTAGCCGTCGCGCGTGCCGGCGAGCAGCCCCAGGAGCAGAAAGCCCATGTGCGAGATGGTGGAATAGCCCAGCATGCGCTTGATGTTGGTCTGGGCGATGGCGACCACGTTGCCGACCGCGAGCGACAGCACGGCCAGCACCGTGAGCATGTCGGCCCACTGCCCCTGCAGGCCGCCCAACCCCTCCACCAGCAGGCGCATGGCCAGCGCGAAGCCTGCGATCTTGGGCGCCGCCCCCACGTAGAGCGCCACCGCCGCCGGGGCCCCGTGGTAGACGTCCGGAACCCACATGTGGAAGGGCACGGCCCCGAGCTTGAAGGCCACCCCGACCACCACGAAGGCGAGCGCCAGCAGCATCACCGGATCGGCACCGTCGGCGGCGGCCGCGCGCGCGACCTCGTCGAGACCGAGCGAGCCCGTCACCCAGTAGAGGAGGGAGATGCCGTAGAGGAGCATGCCGGAGGCCAGCGCCCCCAGCACGAAATACTTCTGTCTCTTATACACATCTGACGC
>WFOW01000042.1 GCA_015487895.1 Gammaproteobacteria bacterium
AAGGGACAGAAGCGCGCGTGCCGCCGGGGCGCTAGGGGCGGCCGGGCGCCTGGGGCCCGCCGGGCAGGGGGATGGCGAGCTCGTCCCAGATGGCGTCCACCCGGCGCCTGACCTCCTCGCTCATGCGGATGGGCCGGCCCCACGCGCGGCGGGTCTCGCCCGGGAGCTTGTTCGTGGCGTCGATGCCCATCTTGGCGCCGAGGCCGCTCTCGGGCGAGGCGAAGTCGAGGTAGTCGATGGGCGTGCCCTCGACGATGACGGTGTCGCGGGCGGGGTCGCAGCGCGTGACCAGCGCCCAGATCACGTCGCGCCAGTCGCGCACGTCGATGTCGTCGTCGGTGACGATGACGAGCTTGGTGTACATGAACTGCCGCAGGAACCCCCACACGCCCATCATGATCCGGCGCGCGTGCCCCGGGTAGGCCTTGCGGATGCTCACCACCGCGAGCCGGTAGGAGCAGCCCTCGGGCGGCAGGTAGAAGTCCACGATCTCCGGGAACTGCCGCTGGAGGATGGGCACGAAGACCTCGTTCAGCGCCATGCCGAGCACGGCGGGCTCGTCCGGGGGGCGGCCCGTGTAGGTCGAGTGGTAGATGGGCGCCTCGCGGTGGGTGATGCGCTCGACGGTGAGCACGGGGAAGGTCTCGACCTCGTTGTAGTAGCCGGTGTGGTCGCCGAAGGGCCCCTCCGGGGCCTCGTCGCCGGGGTGGATATGCCCCTCGAGGACGATCTCGGCCGTGGCCGGCACCAGGAGGTCGGAGCCGATGCAGCGGGCGAGCTCGGTGCGCGCCCCGCGCAGGAGCCCGGCGAAGGCGTGCTCGGAGAGCGTGTCCGGGATGGGGGTGACGGCGGCGAGCGTGGTGGCCGGGTCGCAGCCGATGGCCACCGCCACCGGGAAGGGCTCGCCGGGGCGCGCCCGCTGCCAGGCGCGGAAGTCCTGGGCGCCGCCGCGGTGGGCGAGCCAGCGCATGATGACGCGGTTCGGCCCCAGCACCTGCTGGCGGTAGATGCCCATGTTCTGGCGGCCGCCGTCCGGGCCGCGCGTGACCACCAGCCCCCAGGTGATGAGCGGCCCGGCGTCCTCCGGCCAGCAGGTCTGGACGGGCCAGCGGCCGAGGTCCACGTCCGCGCCCTCGAGCACGTGCGCCTGGCAGGGGGCGCGGCGCACGGTGCGCGGGGCCATGTCGAGGATCTTGCGGAAGACCGGGAGCTTGCCCCAGGCGTCGCGCAGGCCCTTCGGCGGCTCGGGCTCGCGCAGGAAGGCGAGCAGCCGGCCCACCTCGCGCAGCGCCTCGACGGAGTCGGCGCCCATGGCGCGCGCGACGCGCCCCACCGTGCCGAACAGGTTGCCCAGCACGGGCACCGTGTGGCCCCTGGGGCGCTCGAAGAGCAGCGCCGGCCCGCCCGCGCGCAGCGTCCGGTCGCAGATCTCGGTCATCTCGAGGCGGGGGTCCACCTCGACCCGCACGCGGTGCAGCTCGCCGCGGGCCTCGAGGTCGGCGAGGAAGCCGCGCAGGTCGCGGTAGCGGACGGCGGGGGTGTAGGGCTGCGGCGGCTCGCTCACGGCCTGCTCCGGCGGGGTGCGGGCATTATAGGCCCGTGCGCGGGAGCGGGTTACAGCTTGCAGGGTACGGTATACAGTCACCCGTTACCCGTCTCTCGTGTCCCGCAAGCTGCACGACTGCACAGGCGGCGTACAGGTCACGGGTTACGGTTTACGGTGGCCCATACACCGTGACCCGTAACCTGTCAGCCGTCTCCCGTAACCCGCCAGCCGTCGCGCGGTGCTCGTAGGAAAATGCTTACGGGAGCGCGCGCGGAAGGCTTACACAAGCCGCCGGAACGCGCCTACGCCGCAACGTGAGGCGGTTCACGCGCTCCCGCAGGCGAAGCGCCTATCCTGCGCCCCTCCCCGGGCAGCAGCGGGATGCCCGGGAGGCTTTTAGGGGGTGTCGCTCTTCAGGGGGGATGCACGGCCGCACGTCCAGGGGACCGGCCGCGGGCGCCGCGGGGCGCGGCCCGCGCGAGGTGCTCTATCTCGCGCCGGGGCCCGAGGCGGCGGCGCCGGCCGAGCCCGTGCTGTCCGCCCTCGACCGCGCAGGCTGGCGCGTGCACCGCGTGCACGCGAGCGGCCAGGCCATGGGCCTGCTGGCCCGGCGTCCCGTGCGCGTCGGCCTGATCCATCTTCCGCGCTTCGACGGCGAGGCCGAGGCCGCCGTGCGCGGCGTCGTCGAGGCGGCCGGCGGCGGCACGGCCTGGGTGGCGCTGGTCGAGCGGCGGCTGCTGGCCGTCGAGCGCTGCCGGCGGCTCATCCGCAGCGCCTGCTACGACTTCCACACGCTCCCGCCGGACCCGGAGCGCCTGGCGGCCACCCTCGGCCACGCCCATGGGATGGCCGTCCTGCACCGTCCCGAGGGCACGGCGGTGCGCGGACTGCTGGTCGGCGAGAGCGAGGCCACCCACCGGCTGCGCGTGTGGGTGGCCGAGGCAGCCGCCCGCCCCGAGCCCGCGCTCATCGCCGGCGAGGCGGGCGCCGGCAAGGCGCGGCTGGCCCGCGCCCTGCACCTGCTCGCGGGCGGTCCGGGGCGGCCGCTCGTCGAGCTCGACGCGGGCCGCATCGCCCGCCTCGGCGGGCGCGCCGGGGCGGCGCTCGACCGTGCCCGCGCCGAGGCCACGGGCGGCACCCTGATGCTGCGGCGCATCGAACGGCTCCCTCCCGACGTGCAGCGCGAGCTCGTGCGCTGGCTCTCGGGCGAGGTCGAGGTCGCGGCGCGCATCGTGTGCACCACCCGCGTGGCGCTGCGCGAGCGCGTGCTCGAGCGGCGCTTCAGCGCCGAGCTCTGCCTCGTGCTCCAGGGGCGCGCGGTGGCGATACCCCCCCTGCGCGAGCGCCCCGCCGACGTGCGCCCGCTCGCCCACCATTTCCTCGAGCTCGGCCGCGGCCCCGGGCTCGGCGGGCCGCTGGGCTTCACCCGGCGGGCCATGGACGCGCTGCTCGCGCACGACTGGCCCGGAAACGTCCGCGAGCTCGAGGCGCGGGTGCGCATGGCCGCGCGCGCCACGGAGGGGCGCGTCGTCCCGGCCGAAGCGCTCGGGCTCGCGGGGCGGCCGCGCGTGCCCACGCTCGCCGAGGCGCGCCTCCTCGCCGAGCGCGCCGCCGTGCGCGACGCGCTCGCCGCCTGCGGCGGCAACGTCAGCCGTGCCGCGCACATGCTCGGCATCTCGCGCGCGAGCCTCTACCGGCTCATGGCCCGCCACGGGATCGAGTAGCGGAAGCCGCTCCGCGGCCCATCGGCGCGCACGCCCGCAGCCGAAAGTGACGGGAGGCGGGGGTCGGCGAGGGGTGGAGCGCCCTCCGCGCGCGGCCGTTTGGTCGGGGCTGGAAGCCTCTCCCACAGGCGGGGTACGGGTCACGGGTTACGGTTTACAGTGGCTGTACACCGTGACCCGTGACCCGTGACCCGTCGTCTCCCGTTACCCGTCTCCCGAGCACTAGAAACGGCGTTACCGGGCGGGGGCCAGGCGGGTCGAGACGACGGGCACCGCCGGCAGCGGTCCCGCCCCCGCCGCCGCACGCTCGAGGGCCGCGCGGTCCTCGGGCGGGAGGGTGCGGAGGTCGCCGTCCTCGAACCAGGTGAGCGCCCGCAGGCACTCGGCGGGCGGGAAGGGCTTGCCGAAGAGCGCGCGGGCCGCGGCGAGGCCCGTCTCGAGCGGCACGCCCGCGCGGATCAGCGCCGCGATGTCGCGGTAGTCCTTGGCCTCGGCGCGCTGGAGGATCACCTTCAGCTTGGTCGCGAGAAGATCCACGGGCGAGGCGACGAAGGCCACTTGGTCGTCCGTGAGGTCGGGCTCGCCCACGCGGCCGAAGCCGATGTCCCCGAACAGAGAGAGCTTCACGGGCGTCTGCGTGCCTTCCGGGTACGGGCAGGCGACCACGAGCGTGTCGGGCGCCTCCTGGAGCGTCTCGCAGTCCTCCAGCAGCGGCAGTGCCGCCCGCAGCCGGCGCCGGTCGAGCGGCGCCTCCACGAAGAAGTCGAAATCCGCCGAGACGCGGTGGCCGAGGCGCAGGCTCACGGCCGTGCCTCCGTACAGCACGAAGCCGAGCTCGCGCAGCGGCGCGAGCCGGGGCCACAACGCGCGCTGGGCGTCCGGGAGGATATCCAGCCTGGGGTGGAGGCGGCCCGTCATGCCGCCCCGATGCGGCGCGCGGGCAGCGGCGGTGGCGGCTCGCCGGGTGCCACGAGCCCCAGCCGGTAATGCCAGAACGCCCAGCTCCGGGGCCGGAGCCAGCCGGCCTGGGCCCGCGCGAGCACCGCGCGCAGGAGCTCGGGGCCGAGCAGGCGCTCCAGCGCGAGGACGTCCTCGTAGGTGCCCATGTCCATCACCTGGGCCACGAGACGCGAAGGCTCGTCGCGCAGGATCTCCTCGGGCGTCTTCCACCACAGATAGGTCCGCGCCCAGCGCCTCGCCGTCTCGGCGACGGCGGGGTCTGCGGCCAGGCGGCTCGCCAGGAGGTGGTCCGGTGCCGGGCGAGGGTTCGGGGGGAGGCTTTTCATGCCGTTTCCAGCGTGGGCCTGCGCGATCCGGCTCTGTCGTCCCGAATGGTAGCGCCTTCGGTGGAGAGGCGGGAGGCAAGAGGCAAGAGGCAAGAGGCGGGAGACGGGAGACGAGGGTTGGTGCGCGCTTCGCGCGCGGCCGTTTGAGTCTTTCCCGTCTCTCGCCACCCGTCTCCCGTCAACTTTCGATGCGGGAGACGAGGGTCGGTGCGGGCTTCGCGCGCGGCCGTTTGGTCGGGGCTGGAAGCCTCTCCCGGAGGCGGTTTGCAGCTTGCGGTCTGCGGTCTACAGCGGCCTGTGCACCGTGACCCGTAACCTGTCACCCGTCTCCCGTGCACTTCCGCGAAGCGGTCGCGGCAAGATGCCGCTCCCACACTCGGATGCCGTCGCGGTCGGGGTACAGGTTGCGGGTTGCGGTTTACAGTGGCCCGTATACCGTGACCCGTAACCTGTCACCCGTTTCCCGTCTCCCGCGATCTGGGCGAGCACACCGCGCGCACCGTGCGCGCCAATGCCATAATGAGCGCATGGGCGCGCAGGTGCGGGTCTGGACGGTCGGCCACGGGAACCGGGCGGCGGAGGCGCTGGTGGCGCTGCTGCGCGGGGCCGGCATCCGGACGCTGGTGGACGTGCGCGCGCGGCCCGCCTCGCGCCGCCATCCGTGGTTCGCGCGCGAGGCCCTCACGGCACGACTGGGCGACGAGGGCATCGCCTACGTCTGGGAGGGGCGCGACCTCGGCGGGCTGCGCAGCCTCACGGGCTGGTCGCCGCACGAGGCCCTCGCCGAGCCGGGCCTGCGCGCCTACGCGCAGCACATGGGCAGCGAGGCCTTCCGCCAGGCGGCGCTGCGGGTGCTGGCGCTCGCCGAGCGCGCGCCGACGGCGCTGCTGTGCGCCGAGACCGACCCGGCCCGCTGCCACCGCAGCCTGCTGGCCGACCACCTCGTGGCGGTGCTCGGCGTCGAGGTGGTGCACCTCATCGGGCCCGGGGACGCGCGGGCGCACCGGCTGCACCCGGGCGCGCGGCTGGAGCGCGGGCGGCTGGTCTACGACGGCGGCACGCCCGCGCTGCCGGGGCTCGAGCCGGAGGGCTGCCCGGCGTGAGCGGCGCGGCCGCGCGCGCGCCGGTGGCCTTCCTGGGCACCGGCCTCATGGGCCGGCCCATGATCCGCCGGCTCGTGCAGGCGGGCCACCCCGTCATCGCCTGGAACCGCACGGCCGAGAAGGCCGCGCCCCTGCGCGAGCTGGGGGTGCGGGTGGCGGCCACCGCGGCCGATGCCGTCACCCGGGCGCAGGTGGTGGTGCTCATGCTGACGGATGCGGCCGCCATCCGCGCCGTGCTGCTGACGGACGAGGTGCGGGGGCTGCTGGCGGGCCGCAGCGTGATCCAGATGGGCACCATCGCCCCCAGCGAGAGCCGCGCGCTGGCGCAGGACGTGGCCGACCTGGGCGGCGAGTACCTCGAGGCGCCGGTGCTCGGCAGCATCCCGGAGGCCGAGGCCGGGACGCTGATCGTCATGGCGGGCGCGGCGGAGCCCGCGCTCGCGCGCTGGCGCGGGCTGCTGGCCGCCTTCGGCGGCGTCGTGCACGCGGGCGAGGTCGGTCAGGGCGCCGCCCTCAAGCTCGCCATGAACCAGCTCATCGCCGCCGAGACCGCCGCCTTCGCCCTCAGCCTCGCGCTGGCCGAGCGCGAGGGCGTGCCGGTCGAGACGTTCATGGAGGTGCTGCGCGCCTCGGCCCTCTACGCGCCCACCTTCGACAAGAAGCTCGAGCGCATGCTCGCGCACCGCTACGGCGATCCCAACTTTCCCACGCGCCACCTGCTCAAGGACGTCGAGCTGTTCCTTTCGGAGGCCGAGCGCCTCGGCCTCGACGCCGGGCCGCTCGCGGGCGTGCGCGCGCTCCTGCGCCGCGCCATCGACCAGGGCCACGCCGACGACGACTACTCGTCGCTGCGCGAGGCGGTCCTCGGGCGCGACGGCTGAGCCGCCGCCCGCCCGGGCGGCTACAGGTCGTGCCAGGGATGGACCGCGACGCCCTCGCGGAAGTAGCGCTCGCCCCCGCCGTAGACCAGGGCCGCCGGCGCGCCGTCGTCGCCGAGGAGCCTGCGCCAGAAGCGCAGGCCGCGGAAGAAGTCCGAGGCCACCGTCGCCCCGGACTTGATCTCGATCGCGAGCGGCCCGCGGGGGGTGTCGAGGACGAGGTCGACCTCGTGGCCCTGCCGGTCGCGCCAGTGGTGGAGGGGGCTGGCACGGCCCGCGTGCAGGTAGGCCTTGTGGAGCTCCGAGACGACGAAGGCCTCGAAGACGGCGCCGCGCTCGGCGCGCTGGGCGAGCGCCTCGGGGGTGTCGATGCGCAGCAGGTGGCAGAGCAGGCCCGTGTCCAGGAAGTAGAGGCGCGGCGCCTTGACCAGGCGCTTGCGGTGGCTCGTGTGGTAGGCGGGCACGCGCAGAACGAGGTGGCTCGCTTCCAGCACCCCCAGCCAGCGCCGGGCCGTCGGCTGGGTGATGCCGCAGTCGGCGGCCAGCGCGGACAGGCTGAGGAGCTGTCCGTTGCGGCCCGCAGCAAGGCGCAGGAAGCGGTCGAAGGCCTCGAGATCGCCGACCTGCACGAGCTGGCGCACGTCGCGCTCGAGGTAGGTCTCGCGGTAGGCCGCGAGCCACATGGGCGCGGGCACGTCCCGGTCGTGGATGGCGGGGTAGAAGCCCGCGTGCAGCACGGCCCAGGGGTCGGTGGCGTGGGGCGGCGGGCCCGGCGCCGGCGGCTCGCCCAGCCGCTCGGGCTCGATCGGGGGGTGCCGCCAGAGCTCGGACAGGGACAGCGGCAGCAGGTGCAGGACGGCCGTGCGGCCCGCGAGCGGGTCTCGCAGTCGCTCGCGCAGCAGGAAGTTGTGCGAGCCCGTGAGGATGAAGCGGCCGCGCCGGTCCGGGGCCTCGTCCACGGCGGCCTGGATGTAGGAGAGCAGCTCCGGTACGCGCTGGACCTCGTCCAGGA
>WFOW01000043.1 GCA_015487895.1 Gammaproteobacteria bacterium
GGCCGGAGGCGCTCGGCGCGCCCGAGCGGCGCGCCACGGTGCTCGCCGCCGGACCCGGCCTCGGCCAGGACGCCTGGGCCCGGGCGCTGCTCGCGCGGGTGCTGGAGGCGCCGCAGCCCAAGGTGCTCGACGCCGACGCGCTCAACCTGCTGGCGGCGGAGCCCGTGCGGCGCGAGGGCTGGGTGCTGACGCCGCATCCCGGCGAGGCGGCGCGCCTGCTCGGCACCGACGTGGCCGCGGTCCAGCGCGACCGTTTCGCCGCCGCACGGGCGCTGGTCGAGCGCTACGGCGGTGTGGCGGTGCTCAAGGGCGCCGGCACGATCGTCGCCGGGGGGCGCGCCGTGTGGGTGTGCGACCGCGGCAACCCGGGGCTCGCGAGCGGGGGCAGCGGCGACGTGCTCACGGGCGTCATCGCGGGCCTCCTCGCCCAGGGGCTCGCCCCCGAGGAGGCGGCGCGCACCGGGGTGTGGCTGCACGGAGCGGCGGCCGACGCGGCGGCCGCCTGCGGCGAGCGCGGCATGATCGCCTCGGATCTCCTCGCGCACGTGCGCGCCCTCGCCAACCCGGACTGAGGCGATGGCCGCGGGCGGCCGGCGCACCCTCGAGCGCGCGCTCCCCGACGAGGCCGCCACGCGCGCCCTCGGCGCCGCCCTCGCCGCGGCCGGGCCCTGGGGCCTGTGCGTGCACCTGGCCGGCGAGCTCGGCGCGGGCAAGACCACGCTCGCGCGCGGCCTGCTGCGCGCCCTCGGCGTCGCCGGCCCGGTGCGCAGCCCGACCTTCACCCTCGTCGAGCCCTACGCCACCCCGCAGGGCGAGGTGCACCACCTCGACCTCTACCGCCTCGCCGACCCGGAGGAGCTCGAGTTCCTCGGGGTGCGCGAGCTCGGCGGCCCCGGCCGCCTGCTGCTGGTGGAGTGGCCGGAGCGGGGCGCCGGCGTGCTGCCCGCGCCGGACCTGCGCATCGAGCTCAGCCATGCGGGCAACGCGCGGCGGGCCCGGGTGGAGGCCCGCTCTCCGGCCGGGGAGGCGGCGCTCGGGCGGCTGGCGCGCGCCCTCGAGACCGCGGATAGCGCCGAAACTTGAGATACAGGCATAGCTTTTCGGTCTAGCTTTCTATCTCTCAAGGAAAAAATCTCTTGAAAACCCCTCTCCGTGGTGTAAGCTTCGGGATGAGAGCCAAAGCGTCCGGGAAGGGCGGGCAACGACGGGAGGGTGGAGCACGCGCGATGGGGGGCCGCGGCGGCGTCTGGATCCTGCTCCTCGCGCTGGCGGTGGCGCCGGCCGTGCCCGCCGGCCCTGCGGCCGATGCCACCGTCGCGGTGCGCGGCGCGCGGCTGTGGGCGGCGCCCGACAACACCCGCCTCGTGCTCGACCTCTCGGGGCCCGCCGAGCACCGCGTCTTCACGCTCACCGACCCGCCGCGGGTGGTCGTCGACATCGAGCGCGCGCGTCTCGCCGCCCGGCTGGACGGCCTCGACCTCTCGCGCGGCTACGTCCGGCGCGTGCGCCACGGGCGCCGGGCCAACGGCGACCTGCGCGTGGTGCTCGACCTGCGCCGCGCCGCGCGGCCCAAGAGCTTCCTCCTGCGCCCGAGCGGCCAGTACGGCCACCGCCTGGTGGTGGACCTCTACGACGCCGCCCGGCGCAAGGGTCCGGTCAAGACCGTGGAGCAGGCCGCGGCGGGGCGGCCGCGCGACGTCATCGTCGCCATCGACGCCGGCCACGGCGGCGAGGATCCGGGCGCGCGCGGGCCGCGCGGCACGCGCGAGAAGGACGTGGTGCTGGCCATCGCGCGGCGGCTCGCGCGCCACGTGAACGCCGAGCCCGGCATGCGCGCCGTGCTGATCCGCACCGGCGACTACTACGTCGGGCTGCGCGAGCGCATGGCGCGCGCGCGGCGCCACCGCGCCGACCTCTTCCTGTCGATCCACGCCGACGCCTTCCGCGACCGGCGCGCGCGCGGGGCCTCGGTCTACGTGCTCTCGCGCCGCGGCGCGAGCACCGAGGCTGCGCGCTGGCTGGCCGAGCGCGAGAACGCGTCCGACCTGGTCGGCGGCGTGAGCCTCGACGACAAGGACGAGCTGCTCGCCTCCGTCCTCCTCGACCTGTCGCAGTCGGCCACCATCGAGGCCAGCATCGACGCCGCGCGGTCCATCCTGCGCGAGCTGGGCCGCGTCGGGCGGCTCCACCGGCGGCGCGTGGAGCAGGCGGGCTTCGTCGTCCTCAAGTCCCCCGACATCCCGTCGGTGCTGGTGGAGACGGCCTTCATCTCCAACCCGCGCGAGGAGCGCCTGCTGCGCAGCCCCCGCCACCAGGAGCGGGTGGCGCGCGCGATCCTGCGTGGGATCAAGCGCTACTTCGCCACCCACGCCCCGCCCGGGACGCTGCTCGCCAGCCGCCGGCACGTGATCGCGCGCGGCGACACGCTCATCGCCATCGCGCGGCGCTACAACGTGAGCGTCGAGGCGCTGCGCCGCGCCAACGGCCTGCGCGGCGACCGCCTGCGCGTCGGGCGCGTGCTGCGCATCCCCGCGGCCTCGGAGTCCTGAGCCCCGGAGGGCCGGTCACGGGGCGCGGTGGGCGGCCTGGCCGCCTGCGGCGCCTGCGGCGCCTGCGGCGCGGAGGCGAGAGACGGGAGGCGGGAGGCGAGCGAGGCGGGTTACGGCTTGCAGGCTACGGTGTACAGTCGCCCGTCTCCCGTCTCCCGTGCACTACAACGAGCGGCATCCTGCCGCGGCCGCCTGCGGCGGCAGAGGCGGGAGGCGGGTATCGGGAGACGAGGGTTGGTGCGCCCTTCGGGCGCGGCCTTTTGATCTTTCCCGTCACCCGTCACCCGTCTCCCGTGCACTGGGAGAGGCGAGAGGCGGGTATCGGGAGGCGAGGGTTGGTGCGCCC
>WFOW01000044.1 GCA_015487895.1 Gammaproteobacteria bacterium
ATGCAGCTGCGCATGGTGGCGCCGATGGCGTAGACGTCGGTCCAGGGCCCCACGTAGCCGTCGGGGCGGTAGAGCTCCACCGCCGAGTAGCCGTGGGTGAGCACGTGGCCCGGACGCTCGCGGCGGCTGCGGTGGCGGCGGTGGACGGCGCCGAAGTCGAGCAGCAGCGGCTCGCCGCCCGGGCGCAGGTGCACGTTGGCCGGCTTGACGTCGAGGTGCAGGTAGCCGCGGGCGTGGATGTGGGCCAGCGCCTCGAGCAGCGGCGGGAAGACGGTGAGCAGGAAGCGCGCGCTCAGGCCCCCGCGGTGGCGGCGTATGTAGGCCTGGAGGTTCGCCCCCTCGTGGTAGTCCATCGCCATGTAGACCGTGCCGTGGGCGGCGAAGAAGGCGCGCACGCGCACGATGTTGGGGTGGGCGAGCTCGGCGAGGGTGCGGGCCTCCTCCAGGAACAGGCGCCGCCCGCGCTCGAAGCGCGCCGCCTCGGCCTCGCCCCGCGGGGAGACGGTCCCGTCGCGGGCGCGGCGCGCGAGCCGCTGCGGCATGTACTCCTTGAGCACGACCGGCTCGCCCGTGGCCTCCTCGCGGGCGAGGTAGACGAGGCTGAAGCCGCCGCCGCCGATGAGGCGGCCGACCTCGTAGCCCTCCAGGCGGGTCCCCTCCCGGAGCCTCTGGGGCCTGCGCAGCATCGGGTCGTCCCGGCGGGCCGCGGCCTTGGGCCGCGGCGGGCGAGGGCTTACCATACCACCCTTTGCTCATCGGCCGGCCGGGGTGGGGCTTGAGCACGATCCGCAGCATGACCGCCTTCGCGCGCCGCGAGGCGCGCACCGGCGCCGGCACCCTCGTCTGGGAGCTGCGCTCGGTCAACCACCGCTACCTCGACGTCTCGGTGCGGCTGCCGGAGGAGCTGCGCGCGCTCGAGCCGGCCGTGCGCGAGCGCGTGGGCGCGCGCCTGCGCCGCGGCAAGGTGGACTGCGCCCTGCGCTTCCAGCCGGAGGCCGCGGTCGCCGCGGCGGTCTCGCTCAACCGCGAGCTCGCCGGGCGGCTCGCCGACCTCGCGCGCGATGCCGCCACCCTGCTCGGGCCGGAGAGCGCGCCGCCCGGGCCCTTCGACCTGCTGCGCTGGCCGGGCGTGGTGCGCGAGGAGCCGGCCGATCTCGGACCGGTGCAGGCCGAGGCGCTCGCCCTGCTCGACGCCGCCCTCGACGAGCTCGAGGCCACGCGCGCGCGCGAGGGCGCGCGCATCGAGGCGCTGCTGCGCGAGCGCATCGCCGCCATGCGCCCGCTCGTGGCGCGCGCGCGCGAGCGCCGCCCGCAGGTGATCGAGGCGGCGCTCGGGCGCTGGCGCGAGCGCCTGCGCGAGCTCGGCGGCGAGCCCGAGCCGGGGCGCCTGGAGCAGGAGCTTGCCCTGCAGGCCCAGCGCCTCGACGTCGCCGAGGAGCTCGACCGCCTCGAGGCGCACCTCGACGAGGCGGAGGCCGTGCTCGGGCGCGGGGAGCCCGTGGGCCGGCGGCTGGATTTCCTGATGCAGGAGCTCAACCGCGAGGCCAACACGCTGGCGGCCAAGTCCGCCGACGCCGAGACCACGCGCATCGCGGTCGAGCTCAAGGTGCTGATCGAGCAGATGCGCGAGCAGGTCCAGAACGTCGAGTAGGGCGGTCCTGCGCGCGAAGGGGAGGGAGGGCATGCCCGGGACGCTGTTCATCGTCTCCGCCCCCTCGGGCGCCGGCAAGACCAGCCTCGTCAAGGCGCTGGTCGAGCGCGACCCGCGGGTGGTGCTGTCGGTCTCGCACACCACGCGCCCGCCGCGCCCGGGCGAGCGCGATGGCGTGGACTACCACTTCGTCGACGGGGCGGCCTTCGAGCGGATGGCCGCCGAGGGCGCCTTCCTCGAGCACGCCGAGGTCTTCGGCAACCGCTACGGCACCGCCCGCGCCACCGTCGAGCGCGAGCTCGCGGCCGACCGCGACGTGATCCTCGAGATCGACTGGCAGGGCGCGCGCCAGGTGCGCGCCGCCATGCCCGAGGCGGTGAGCGTCTTCATCCTGCCGCCCTCGCGCGAGGCCCTCGAGGCGCGCCTGCGCGGCCGCGGCCAGGACGACGAGGCCGTCATCGCCCGCCGCATGGCGCGCGCCGTGGACGAGATGAGCCACTACGACGAGTACGACTACCTCGTCGTCAACGACGTCTTCGAGACGGCGCTGGAGGATCTGCTCGCCATCGTGCGGGCCACGCGCCTGCGGCGTCCCGCCCAGGCGGCGCGCCACGCGGGGCTCCTGCGGCGCCTGCTCGGCGAGGCGGCGCCCGCCCGCCCCTGTCTCTTATACA
>WFOW01000045.1 GCA_015487895.1 Gammaproteobacteria bacterium
GAGGTGGACCTCGCGCTGCGCCGCCACGCCCAGGACGTCGCCATCAACGTGCTGCGCAAGGAGGGCGACGTCGAGGTCGCCGTCTTCGTCTGATGCCCGGGAGGCCCGCCGGCGTCCGGCCCTTCCCCCGCCCGCCCCGGCCGGGGCCGGCCGCGGCCGTCCGCAAGGGCGGCGACGGCACCGCCGCCGCGGGCATGCCGTGAGCGGCCGTGCCGACGCCCGGACCCGGCTGCTCGCCTACCACCGGCTGAGCAGCCACGCCCCCGGCCGCTACGCGCCCGGACCGGGCCGCCTCGACTGGGCGAGCCAGCCCGACCCCTTCCGGCGCTACGCCGGGGCCCCGCGCCTCGACCTGCCCCTGCCGCCCGTGCCCCTGGGCACGCCGGCCGCGGCCCTGGCGGGCGCGCGCCCGCCGCCGCGCAGGCCCGACCGCGGGGCGGTGGGCGCGCTGCTCGGCCTTTCCTTCGGGCTCGCCGCCTGGAAGCGGTGGGGCGCGAGCCGCTGGGCGCTGCGCTGCAACCCCTCCAGCGGCAACCTGCACCCGACCGAGGCCTATGTGGTGACGGCGGGCCTGCCGGGGCTGCCGGCCGGCACCTGGCACTACGTGAGCCTGCTGCACGCGCTCGAGCGCCGGGCCGCGCCGGCGCGCCCGGAGGCGCTCGCCGAGGCGTGGCCGGGCGAGGGCGTGCTGGTGGGGCTCTCCAGCATCGTCTGGCGCGAGTCCTGGAAGTACGGTGTGCGCGCCTGGCGCTACTGCAACCACGACGCCGGCCACGCGCTGGCGGCGCTCGCCTGCGCCGCCGCGGCCCTCGGCTGGCGCACGCGCCTGCTCGCGCGCCTCGGCGACGACGACGTCGCCGCGCTCCTCGGCCTCGACCGCGCCGCCGACCTCGACGGCGCCGAGCCCGAGGTTCCCGACCTCCTGGCCTGGGTCGGGCCGGAGGCGGCCGAGCCCGACCCGGCCGCCCTGCGGGCCGCCTTCGCGGCCGCCCGTCCGGCCTGGCACGGGCGCGCGAGCCGCCTGAGCGCCACCCACATCGAGTGGCCCGGCATCGCCGAGGCCGAGGCCGCCGCCCGCAAGCCGCGCGGCGCCGCCCCCGCCGCGCCGCGGCCGGCGGAGCCGCCCCCTCCGGCTGGGCTCCCGGGCGACGGCGTGGATGCCGCCGTGCTCTTCCGCCGGCGCCGCAGCGCCGTCGCCTTCGACGGGCGCACCGCGATGCCGCGCGCGCATTTCCTCGCCCTGCTGGACCGCCTGCTCGCGCGCCCCTCGCTGCCGCCCTGGGAGGCGCTGCCCTGGGCGCCCCGCGTCGCCCTCGTCCTGCTCGTGCACCGCGTCGAGGGCCTCGCGCCCGGCGTGTACCTTCTGCCCCGCGGGGCGGAGATGCCGCTGCCCGCGGGCGAGCCCGTTCCGGAGGTTCCCGCCCACCTCGGCCTCGCCCGGGTGGCGGCCGGGGACGTGCGCGCGCTCGCCCGGACCTCGTCCTGCCACCAGGAGATCGCGGCCGACTCGTGCTTTGCCGCCGCCATGCTGGCCCCGCTGGAGCAGGCCCTCGCCGAGGGCGGCTGGTGGTACCGCTGGCTGCACTGGGAGGCGGGCGCGGTCGGCCACATGCTCTACCTCGGCGCCGAGCTCGCCGGCCTGCGCGGCACCGGCATCGGCTGCTTCCTCGACGCGCTGGTGCCGGAGGCGCTCGGTCTCGCCCCGGGCGTCGCCGACCTCTACCACTTCACCGTGGGCGCCGGGGTGGAGGACCCGCGCCTCGCCACCCTGCCGCCCTACGCGGAGCTCGAGACGCTGCGGCACGAGGACGCGGCGCGCCTGCGCGGCGGCGCCGGCTTGCCGAGACCGCCGGTAGGGCGCTAGGATTCGGGCTGGGGCCGCCCCTGGCCCCGCGGTTTCGTTTGCGTCGTTTCGAACCGGCTTTCGTGACAGGGCCCCGTCGCCGCCGGGCGGGGTGAAGCGCATCCGGTCCTTTCCCTGACCCGGCCATCCGGGCGCGGCGGGGACGGCGGCTGTTGCATTCGCGGCACGGACGTGCTGCCATGCGGGCAGGGCCGCCGCCGAGCAGGAGGAGCACGGAGAATGAGCAAGAGCGAGAAGATCAAGATCGCGATCGTCGGCGTCGGAAACTGCGCAAGCTCGCTGATCCAGGGCATCCACTACTACCGCGACCGCTCGCCCGAGGAGGCCATCGGCCTCATGCACTGGGAGATCGGCGGCTACCGGCCGGGCGACATCGAGGTGGTGTGCGCCTTCGACATCGACCGGCGCAAGGTCGGCCGCGACGTGCACGAGGCCATCTTCGCCCCGCCGAACTGCACCACCGTCTTCTGCCCCGACATCCCGCCCGCGGGCGTCCAGGTGCGCATGGGCCCGATCCTCGACGGCTTCTCGGAGCACATGCGCGACTACCCCGAGAGCCACACCTTCGTCCCCGCCGACGCCCCCGAGCCCGGCAAGGACGAGGTGGTGGCGGCGCTGAAGGAGTCGGGCGCCGAGGTGCTGCTCAACTACCTGCCGGTGGGCTCGGAGCGCGCGGCGCGCTTCTACGCCGAGTGCGCCCTCGAGGCCGGCGTGGCCTTCATCAACTGCATCCCGGTCTTCATCGTCTCCGACCCCGAGTGGGCGGCGCGCTTCGAGGCCGCGGGGCTGCCCGTCATCGGCGACGACATCAAGGCCCAGCTCGGCGCCACCATCACGCACCGCACGCTCACGGACCTCTTCCGCAAGCGCGGCGTCAGGATCGAGCGCACCTACCAGCTCAACACCGGCGGCAACACGGACTTCCTGAACATGCTCAACCGCGCGCGGCTCGCCTCCAAGAAGGAGTCGAAGACCGAGGCGGTGCAGTCGGTGGCGGCCGAGCGGCTCGACTGGGAGAACATCCACGTCGGCCCCAGCGACTACGTGCCCTGGCAGAAGGACAACAAGGTCTGCTTCATCCGCATCGAGGGCAAGCTCTTCGGCGACGTCCCCATGAACCTCGAGCTCAGGCTCTCGGTGGAGGACTCGCCGAACTCGGCCGGGGTGGCCATCGACGCGATCCGCTGCGCGCGGCTCGCCCTCGACCGCGGGGTCGCGGGGGTGCTGCACGGGCCGAGCGCCTACTTCATGAAGCACCCGCCGCAGCAGTACACCGACGACGACGCCTACCGCATGACCGAGGCGTTCCTGGACGGCTCCTGGGACACCAAGGTCCATGAGATGCCTGATACCGGCGGCCGGGCGCGGAAGCCGGCTCGCGCGGGTCGCTGAGCCGAAGCCGCTGGCGCCCCTGCTCGGGGTGCCGCTGATCGAGCGGGTGATCCGCACCGCGGCCCGGGCCGGGGTGCGCGAGTTCTGCGTCACCCTCGGCCACCGCGCCGGCCCGCTGCGGCGGCACCTCGAGCGCCTCGCCGGGCGCCTCGGCGTCGCGATCCGCTGCGTCGACAACCCGGACTGGGAGGCCGGCAACGGCACCTCCGTGCTGGCGGCGCGCCCGTGCCTGGGCGAGGGGCCCTTCCTCATCCTGATGGCCGACCACCTGGTGGACGAGCGCACGGTGCGCGCGCTCGTGCGCCGGGCCGAGGCCGCGGACGTGCCGGACCTGCTGCTCGCGGTCGACACCGACCTCGCCAACCCCCTCGTCGACCGCGAGGACGTCACGCGCGTGCGCCTCGAGGGCGGGCGCATCACGGCCATCGGCAAGGGGCTCGAGGGCGCGCACGGCTACGACACCGGCGCCTTCCTCGCGGGCCCCGCGCTGTATGCGGCCGTCGAGCGGGCGTGGCGCGGGGGAGGCGACGCGACGCTCACCGGCGCCGTGCGCGCGCTCGCGGCGGAAGGCCGCGCGGCGGCGCTGGACCTGCGGCGCGAGGTGGCCGCCGACGCCTTCTGGATCGACGTCGACGACCCCGCGGCCCTGCGCCGCGCGGAGGAGGCGCTGGTCGCGCGCCTGCGCGGCAAGGCCACGGACGGGCCCGTCTCGCGCTGGCTCAACCGCCCGCTGTCCATCCGGCTCACGCGCCACCTCGCGCGCCTTCCGGTCACGCCCAACCAGCTCACGCTCGCCACCTTCGCCCTCGGCTGCCTGGCCGCCCTCGTGCTGGCGCTGCCGGGGCACCTCGCGCTCGCCGTCGGCGGGCTGCTCGCCCAGGCGAGCTCGGTGCTGGACGGCTGCGACGGCGAGCTCGCGCGCCTGCGCCTCGAGGAGTCGGACTTCGGCGGCTGGCTCGACGCCGTGCTCGACCGCTACGCCGACGGCTTCCTGCTCGCCGGCCTCACCTGGCACGTCTACGCCGCGAGCGGCGCCGCGGCCCACCTGCTGGTGGGGCTGCTCGCCCTGACGGGCTCCTTCGCCCTCAGCTACACCGCCGACAAGTACGACGGCCTCATGCGCGCGCGCTTCGGCCGGGGCGCGCCGTGGCGGCTGGGGCGCGACGTGCGCGTGTTCATCGTCTTCGTCGGCGCGCTGCTGGACGCCGCCCTCGCGGCGCTGGCGGTGGTGGCGGCCCTGATGAACGCCGAGGTGGCGCGCCGCATCTGGGTGGCGCGGCGGGCGGCGACGGCCGCCGCCTGAGCGCATGGAGACCGCGACCGCGCCCGGCGGCATGCGCGAGGATGCGCTCGAGCGCTGCGCGCGCGAGCGCATCCTCGCCGTGATCCGGCGCTCCACGGTGCCGGAGGACCCGGCCCACGCGGAGAACACGCTCGCCTGGCTGCTGCGGCTCGCGCCCGGGGCCGACCTCGCGCTGCGCATCGCGGCGCTCGCCCACGACATCGACCGCGCGCTGCCCGAGGGCGAGCGCGTGCGCCGCGCCGATTTCGACGACTACGACGCCTTCAAGGCCGCGCACGCGCGCCGTTGCGCGCGTGCTCGAGCGCATCCTGCGCGCCTGCGGCGCCCCCGAGCCCCTGGTGCGCGAGGCCTGCCGGCTGGTCGCGCGGCACGAGTCCGGCGG
>WFOW01000046.1 GCA_015487895.1 Gammaproteobacteria bacterium
CGTCGTCCTCGCCTACGCGATCGGCACGGTCGTGCGCCACAACATCCGCCACGTGGAGCCGCTGGTGGCGTCGGGGTGCGCCCCCGCGCCCCTGCTGCGGGTGGAGGCGCTCGGCGACCTCGCGCTGGGGCTCGCCTACGTGGTCTCGGTCGCCTTCTACGTGCGCCTGCTCGGCTCCTTCGCGCTCGCCCCCCTCGATCCCGCCCCGGCGTGGGCCGAGCGGGCGCTCACCACGGCGGTGCTCGCCGCGATCGGCGCGACGGGGCTGCTGCGCGGCCTGCGCGGGCTCGAGTGGCTGGAGCTGTGGGCGGTCTCGCTCAAGCTGGCGGTGATCGCCGCGCTCCTGGCGGGCCTCGCCTGGCACGACGCCCGCGGCGCCTTGGCCCTGCCAGGGGCGCCGCCGGCGGACCCGGTGCACTTGGCGCGCACGCTCGCCGGCGCCCTGCTGGTCACCCAGGGCTTCGAGACCTCGCGCTACCTGGGCGGGGCCTACGACGCGGCGACGCGCGTGCGCAGCATGCGCCGCGCCCAGCTCCTCGCGGGCGCCGTCTACGTCGTGTTCGTCGCGCTCGCCGCCCCGCTCACCGCGGGCCTCGACACGACGGACGAGACCGCGGTCATCGCCGTCGCGGCGCGGGTCGCGCCGGTGCTGCCCGCGATGCTGGTGCTGGCCGCGCTGATGAGCCAGCTCAGCGCGGCCGTCGCCGACACGCTGGGGGCCGGGGGCCTCCTGCACGAGGCGCTGCGCCGGCGCGTGCCGGAGCGCATCGTCTACGGCGCGGTGACGGCGGCGGCCGTGGCGCTGGTGTGGACGGCGGACGTCTTCGCCATCATCGCGCTCGCGAGCCGCGCCTTCGCGCTCTACTACGCCCTGCAGTGCGTCTCGGCGCTGCTCGCCGCCCGTGCCCGCGGGGCGGGCGCGGCCGTGCAGGCCGGCTTCGCCGCCATGGCGGCGCTGCTGGCGCTCGTGGCCGCCTTCGCCGAGCCCGCGCACTGACCGCCCAAAAACCGCACGCCCGGCGGGTTGAAGTAGGCGGCCGCCTGCGCCATCTGAAAAGGCCACGAGGGGCCGGCCCCGGCGGTCGGCCCGCACGTCCCATCCGCATGCCGAACGCGAGCAGGGGAGGAGGCACGATGGACGCGGCAGTCGAGAACCGCACGCTCACCCTCGAGGCGCGCAGCAACGGCAAGCTCGGCGCGCTCCACGTCGGCATCCCGCACGAGGGCCGCGTGGTGGTGGGCGGCTGGCGCCTGGATCTGGCCGACGGCGAGGAGAAGGTCGAGCCCCACCACCGCGTGCGCGTGCGCCGCGAGGGCAGCACCTACACCTTCGAGCGGCTGAACTGAGCCGGGCGCCGAGCCTCCGGCCGGGATCGCCGGCGGCCGGGGGCCGCCGCGCGGGGCCGCGCTTGTGCGCGCCGCTCAAGGCTTCGCCGCGCCCGCCGAAAAAGGGCGCAGGGCCGCTATATTGGGATGGGCGCGGAGGGCCCGGGCCATGAGCGAGGCGGTGCGCGAGCTGCAGCGGCGGATCGAGGACCTCTACGAGGTGGAGGTCCCGGCCGACGTGCGCGACTACCTGATCACGGACGCGCGCCTTGCGCGCATCCTGGAGGGCGGCGCGGGGCGCGAGGGTCCCGAGCGGCTGCTGGTGCGTCAGGACGACGAGGAGACGCTCGAGCTCAGCCTCTACCTCGACGAGGCGCTGCTGCGCCGCTTCGAGGCCGACAGCCCGCTGCGCCGCCTGCACGACGGCAACCTCGAGACCTTCTGCACGGTGCTCGAGGGCGTGAGCCACTTCGTCTACCTCGCCTGGTGCGCCGGGCGCGACCGGCCCGTGAGCCTGCTCGAGCTCGAGCTGCAGGCCGAGGTGGACAAGTACGCCGTGGGGCTGTCGCTCGCCGCCGAGCAGCGCGGCGGGCGGGTGCCGGCGGGGCTGTGCCGCCGGCTGTTCGAGGGGGTGCGCTACGACCCGGCGCTCGGCCGCGAGGAGCATCGCCGCTACGCGCTCGCCAACGACCGCGCGCGCGCCTTCTGCCGCGGCCTGCACGAGGCGCTGCTCGCGCGCCGCGCCGGCGGCCAGCGCGTGACCCGCATCCTGCGCCGCTACTACCGGCTGCGGCCCGCGGCCAAGCTCGCCGCGCCGCCCCCCGTGTGAGCGGCGCTACTGGGCGACGAGCTCGACGCGACGGTTCTTGGCGCGCCCCTCCTCGGTGGCGTTGCTCGCCACCGGCGCCACCGGGCCCACGCCGACGGGCTTGAGCCGCTGCGCCGAGACGCCGTGGCCGCGCGACAGCGCCTCGACCACCGCCGCCGCGCGGCGCCGCGAGAGGTCCAGGTTGTACTCGTAGGTGCCGGTGTTGTCGGTGTGGCCGACCACGTAGAGCTTCACCTGCGGGTTGGCCTTCAGGTAGCGGGCGATCTCGGCCAGCGTCTCCCTGGACTCGGGCTTGATGCGGGCGCTGTCGAGGTCGAAGAGAATCCCGTAGAGCGCCACGCGTCCCTTGGCTGAGATCTCGCTCGCCATCTCCTCGGCCTTGACCACCTCGAGGGTGGCGTCGAGGGGCTTGGCCTGCACGATGTAGAGCCGCGCGGTGGGGCCCCAGCGGCCGCGCTTGCCGTAGTAGACCTCGTTGTAGGCGTAGACCTGGACGACGGTGGGCCGGCCGCCGAGCTCGCCCTCGGCGACGAGGGCCTGGACCTTGCGCGGCGGATTGCCGTGGGTCCACTGCTCGCCGACGATCCCGTAGAGATCCGTGAGCCGCGTGAGCGGCACGCGCCCCGACCAGACGATCTTGAGCCCCGCCTTGCGGAGGTTGCGCCGGTAGACGGCGATGGCCCCGCTCGGGGCGGTGTCGGCCGGGAGCTGGTAGACGATGCGCCAGTACTCGCCCTCGGCCTCGCGCGTCTCGAAGTCGTAGCGCACGAGCCGCACCGGGTAGGAGACCGCGGCGTAGGCCTTGTGGTCATAGGCGAGGATGACCGAGCCCGGGATGCGGCCGAGCGCGGGGTGGTCGCCGGAGCCCGGCACGTCGCTCGTGCGGGGCTTCGCCGCCTCGCCCGCCGCCGCGAAGGCGAGCAGGCAGGCCGCGAGGGTCAGGCTGGCGAGCTTGCTCATGGGGTTCATTTCTTCTCCTCCGCTCGGTCCGCTCAGCGCACCGTGACCTGGTAGCCGCACCGGACGTTGTCGGTCTCGTCGGACTCGGGCACGCCGTTGTCGGGGTCGGCCACCACGCACAGCCAGTAGCGCCCGCGTGGCACGCCCGAGAGGTCCAGGAAGCTGTCCCGCGGGCGGGCGGCGAAGCGCTTGCCGGGCGCGGTCGGGCGCTCGCTGGCCGCATCGAGCACCACGTAGGTGCCGTCGCCGTAGCCGCCCGCCGCGGGCAGCGTCACGCGCTCGCTGCGCGAGAGCACCACGTGCAGCCGCAGCCCGCACTCGCCGTCGTAGGCGGGCGCGGTGCCGCGGCCCCGGTTGCGCACCACCGCGTAGACGCGGTAACGGCGCCCGCGCCGCAGCTCGGGCTCGGCCTTCACGCCGACCGCCTGCAGGTTCGGGAGCGGGCCATCGAGCGTGCAGGCGCTTGCGGGCGGGGCCTCGTTGCCCTCCGCCGGCCGCTCCCTGCGCCGTTCGCGCCGGCGCCGCGGGGCCTCCTTCCGGGCGTCCTCGAGGAGATCCTCGAGGACGCGGCGGGCGATCTCGCGGCCGGTGTCATGCTCGTGTGGCTGCTGTTCGGCGCGCCGCGGCGCGCCGCGGGAGGCGCCCGCGGCCGCATCGTCGCC
>WFOW01000047.1 GCA_015487895.1 Gammaproteobacteria bacterium
CACGTAGCGGCGCGTGAGCGCCGCGCCGCCGAGCAGCACCGGGAGCGCCACACCCTGGCGGCGCATCTCCTCGAGGTTCTCCTTCATGATCACGGTCGATTTCACCAGCAGGCCCGACATGCCGACGGCGTCGGCGCGGTGCTCGCGCGCGGCCTCGAGGATGTTCTGGATGGGCTGCTTGATGCCGAGGTTGACCACCTTGTAGCCGTTGTTCGTCAGGATGATGTCCACGAGGTTCTTGCCGATGTCGTGCACGTCGCCCTTGACGGTGGCGAGCACGATGGTGCCCTTCTCCTGGCCCTCCACCTTCTCCATGAAGGGCTCCAGATAGGCGACGGCCGCCTTCATGGTCTCGGCCGACTGCAGCACGAAGGGAAGCTGCATCTGCCCCGAGCCGAAGAGCTCGCCCACGACCTTCATGCCCTCGAGCAGGATCTCGTTGATGATCTCGAGCGGCGAGTGGCGCTCCAGGGCGCGCTCGAGGTCGGCCTCGAGCCCCTGGCGGTCGCCGTCGATGATGCGCTGGCGCAGCGCCTCCTCGACGGTCCTGGGCTTCTCGCTCGCCGCCGTCGTCGCCTCGACGTCGCGGAAGAGCTCGACGAAGGCGAGCAGCGGGTCGTGCCCGGGCCGGCGGCGGTCGAAGATGAGGTCCTCGGCGGCCGCGCGCTGCGCCTCCGGGATGCGGTGCAGCGGCAGGATCTTGGAGACGTGGATGATGGCCGCGGTCAGGCCGCGCTCCATGGCGTGGTGCAGGAAGACCGAGTTGAGCACGTGGCGCGCGGCCGGCTTCAGCCCGAAGGAGATATTGGAGAGGCCGAGCAGGATCTGGCACTCCGGGAAGCGCTCGCGCAGGCGCTCGATGGCCTCCAGCGTGTGGATGCCGTGGCGGCGGTCCTCCTCGGAGCCGGTGCAGATGGTGAAGGTGAGCGGGTCGAAGATGAGGTCGTGCGCCGGCAGCCCGTGGCGCTCGACCGCGAGCTCGTAGAGGCGTTCGGCGACGGCGAGCTTGCGCCCGACCTCCTTGGCCATGCCCGCCTCGTCGATGGTCAGCGCCACCACGGCGCAGCCGAAGCGGCGCGCCAGCTCCAGCACGCGCGCGGCCTTCTCCTCGCCGTCCTCGAAGTTGATCGAGTTGATGATGCTCTTGCCGCCGAGGAGCTTGAGGGCGGCCTCGATCACGGGCGGCTCGGTGGAGTCGATCACGAGCGGCACCGTGACCTGCCCGCGGTAGCGCGAGACGAGCTCGACCATGTCGCGCCGCTCGTCGCGGCCGACGTAGGCCACGCACACGTCGAGGGCGTGGGAGCCCTCGCGCACCTGCTCGCGGCCGACGGCGACCAGGCCGTCCCAGTCCTCGGCCGCCAGCAGCTCGCGGAAGCGCTTCGAGCCGTTGGCGTTGGAGCGCTCGCCGATGGCGAAGACGGCGTTCTCCTGGCGCAGCGGCACGGAGACGTAGAGCGAGCTCACCGCCGGCTCCAGCCGGGCCTCGGGGCGCGGCCGCGGCGCGGGGTCGGGACGGGCGTCGAGCATGGCGCGGAGCGCCGCGATGTGCTCGGGGGTGGTGCCGCAGCAGCCGCCGATGAGCGCGACGCCGTCCTCCTCGACGAAGCGCCGCTGCCACACGGCGAGCTCGTCCGGCAGCAGCGGGTATTCGGTGCGCCCGTCGACCAGCATCGGCAGGCCGGCGTTGGGCATGACCGAGATGGGCCCCGGCCAGCGCTCGGCCAGGTAGCGCACGTGCTCGGCCATCTCCGCCGGCCCCGTGGCGCAGTTGAGGCCGATGGCGTCCACGCCGAGGGCGGCGAGGGTGGTGACGGCGGCGCCGATCTCGGAGCCGACCAGCATGGTGCCGGTGGTCTCCATGGTCACCTGCGCGAGGATGGGCACCTCGCGGCGGCCCGTGGCCTCGCGCGCGAGCTTGCAGCCGTTGACGCCGGCCTTGAGGGTGAGCAGGTCCTGGTGCGTCTCGAGCAGCAGCGCGTCCACGCCGCCCTCGAGCAGGCCGCGCGCCTGCTCGGCGTAGGAGGCCTCCAGCGTGTCGTAGTCCACGTGGCCGAGGCTCGCGAGCTTGGTGCCGGGGCCCATGGAGCCGAGCACGTAGCGCGGCTGCGCGTCGCTGCTCCAGCGGTCGGCGGCCTCGCGCGCGAGCGCCGCGGCGAGGCGGTTGAGCTCGCGGGTGCGCCCCTCGAGGCCGAACTCGGCCAGCACCACGCGGTTGGCGCCGAAGGTGTTGGTCTCGATGCAGTCGGCCCCGGCGGCGAGGTAGGCCTCGTGCACGCCGCGCACGAAGTCCGGGCGCGTCTCGTTGAGGATCTCGGAGCAGTTCTCCAGACCCCGGAAGTCGCGCTCGAGGTCCAGGTCGGCGGCCTGGATCTGGGTGCCCATGGCGCCGTCGGCGAGCAGCACGCGCTCGCGCAGGCGCTCGAGGAAGGGCGGACGTCGCGTGCCCATCGTCGCGCCGGGGCCCTCAGACGCCGAAGTAGCCGGCGTCCGGGTGGTGGACCACGATGGCCGAGGTCGACTCCTCGGGCCAGAGCTGGTGCTCGTCGCCGAGGCGCACGCCGATGCGGGAGGCGTCGAGGAGCTCGAGGATCTTGTCCTGGTCCTCGAGCCGGGGGCAGGCCGGGTAGCCGAAGGAGTAGCGCGCGCCGCGGTACTTCTGCTTGAACAGGTCCTCGATGGCGCGCGCGTCCTCGGCGGCGAAGCCGAGCTCGGCGCGGATGCGCTTGTGCACCCATTCGGCGAGCCCCTCGGCGGCCTCGGCGTTGAGGCCGTGCCAGTAGAGGTAGTCCTGGTAGCGGTCGGACTGGAAGAGCGCGCGCGCGTGGTCCGAGGCGCGCTGGCCGATGGTGACGAGCTGGAAGGCCACCACGTCCACCTCGCCCGATCCCGCCGGACGGAAGTGGTCGGCGATGCACAGCCGCCGGCCCTTGGCCTGGCGCGGGAAGACGAAGCGGCAGCGCTCGCGCCGCCCCTCGGGGTCCTCGTAGATCACGAGGCTGTCGCCCTCGCTGTTGCAGGGGAAGTAGCCGTAGACGGCCTGCGGCACGAGGATGCCCTCGCGCTCGCTCTCGCGCACGAGGCGCTGCAGGATGGGCTCGAGCTCGCGCCGCGCCCAGGCGCGGTACTCCTCCCTGGAGCGTCCCTGCGGCTTGTAGCCCCACTGGAACTTGAACAGCGCCGTGCGGTTGATGTAGGGCACGACGGCCGGCAGCGGCACCCGCTCGATGCAGCGGCTGCCCCAGAAGGGCGGGGCGGGCACGGGGTTGTCGCGCCGCACGCCGGAGAGCGGGTGCGGCGGCAGGGCGCCCGCGGGCTGGATCGGCTGCCCGACCATGACGCCCCTCAGTATGCGGCCGCCATGGCCTTGAATCAAACTCAAAGCTCTCACTAGAGTTATGAAAAACTCTCAACACGTGGGGCGGGCCCATGCGCATCGAGCTGCGCCACCTGCGCACCCTGGTGGCGGTGCGCGACTCGCGCACCCTGGCCGAGGCGGCGGGAAGGGTGCACCTCAGCCAGTCGGCGCTCTCGCACCAGCTGCGCGAGCTCGAGGAGCGCCTCGGGTGCGGGCTCGTGGACCGCGACCGGCGCCCGGTGCGCCTGACGGCCGCCGGCGAGCGGCTCGCCGCCCTCGCCGACCGCGTCCTGCCGCTGGTGGCCGAGGCCGAGCGCGACCTCGCGCGCATGGCCGAGGGCGAGACCGGGCGGCTGCACATCGCCATCGAGTGCCACTCCTGCTTCGAGTGGCTGCTGCCCACGCTCGAGGCCTACCGCGCGCGCTGGCCGGAGGTGGAGCTCGACCTCACGGCCTCCTTCGCCTTCGAGCCGCTGCCGGCGCTGCTGCGCGGCGACCTCGACCTCGTCGTCACCTCCGACCCGCAGGACCTCGCCGGCGTGGCCTACGAGCCGCTGTTCCGCTACCAGATGGTGCTGGTCGTCGCCCCCGGGCACCGGCTCGCGGGACGACGCTGGGCGCGGCCCGCCGACCTCGCCTCCGAGACCCTGATCACGTATCCCGTGGACGAGTCGCGCCTCGACGTCTACCGCCGCTTCCTGCAGCCGGCCGGCGTGCGCCCGGCGCGCCGGCGCACCTCGGAGCTCACGGTCATGCTCGTGCAGCTCGCCGCGAGCGGGCGCGGGGTCGCCGCCCTCCCCGACTGGGCGGTGAGCGAGCAGGTCCGCCGCGGGCAGGTGGCGACGGTGCCCCTCGGGCCGCGCGGGCTGTGGGGCACGCTGCACGCGGCGGTGCGCGCGCCGGACGCGGCGCTCGCCTACGTGCGCGATTTCGTCGAGACCGCGCGCGAGGTCTCCTTCGGCCACCTCGAGGGCATCCGCCCGGTGGCGGAGGCGCCGGCGCCGGCGCGCCGCCGCCCGCGCAAGGCCGGCCGCCGCTGAGCGGCGGCCTTCTAGGCCTTCTATCAATGGACGATGGTGTGACCTGACGCTCCCGGGCTCCTGTCCCCCGTCTCGGGCGGCTCAGTAGCGCACGCCGAGCTCGACGAGGAAGCCGCTCAGCCCCGGGTTGGCCTCGTAGAGGCCGGCATTGGACATGTGCCACAGCCCGGCCGCGGCGACGGCGCGCCGGCCCGCCGCGGCCACGAGGGACAGGCGGTGGAAGAACTGGAAGGGGCCGCCGAGGTCGCGCCCGGCGAGGACATGCTTGCCGAGGAGCGCGCCCTGCAGGTCGTAGCGCAGCCGCAGGCGCCGGCCGAGCGCGTAGTCGAGCCCGGGTCCCGCCGCGGCGAGCGTCGTGGCCTCGCCGTCGCCGGCGAGCCGGCCCAGCGTCGCCCCCAGCAGCAGGCGCAGGCGCCCCGCGCGGTCGAGCGCGCGCACCGGCAGGTGCAGGGCGAGCGTGTGGCTGCGGAAGTCCTGGCGGTGGAAGGAGCCGTCGGCGCCGGCGTCGAGGGCGAGCTCGCGCCGGCCCGCCGCCGGGGCCGGGGCCGGCAGCAGCGCCGCTGCGAGTGCCAGGATGAAGGGCAGGGATGCGCGCACGAGCGGCTGCCGGGTGGTCACGTTCGGCCTCCTCGTCCGTCGTCGTTCTCGGTCGTTCCGGTTCCGCGCCCGTGGGCGTGTCGCGGGGCACGCCATACCGGCGGCCGGCGCCGCCCGCCGCGAGGGACGATGCTACCAGCCGCCGGGGCGCTGCGCCGCCTCGCAGGGGACGGCGACGGGCTCGGCCGGCGCGTCGAGGCGCAGCCCGAGCAGGCGCCCGCCCCACACGCAGCCGCCGTCGAGGCAGACGGCGTCCGCGCGGCCCGTGCCGCCCGCGAGGCCGCCGAGCGTGGACCAGTGCCCGAAGACGATGCGCTCGCCGGCGCTGCGCCGCCCCGGCACCCCGTACCACGGCAGGTAAGGCGCCGGCTGCGTGCCCGGCGGGCCCTTGTGCCGCAGGTCGAGGGTGCCGTCCGGGGCGCAGTAGCGCAGGCGCGTGAGGCAGTTGACGATGAAGCGCAGGCGCTCCGTTCCCGCGAGGGCCGGGTCCCAGCGGGCGGGGCCATCGCCGTACATGCCGGCGAGGAGCTCGCGCCAGCGCGGGCCGCGCAGCGCGGCCTCGACCTCGCCCGCGCGCGCCGCCGCCTCGGCCGTGTCCCACTGCGGGGGCAGGCCCGCGTGCACCAGCGTCCAGCCGAGGGTCTCGTCGCGGTGGAGCAGCGGGCGCGCGCGCAGCCACTCGAGGAGCTCGGCCGCGTCCGGTGCGTCGAGCACGTCTGCGAAGGTGTCCCCGGCGCGCGCGGGCGCGGCGCCGGCGGCCACGGCCAGCAGGTGCAGGTCGTGGTTGCCGAGCACGGTGACGGCCGCCTCGCCGAGGGCGCGCACGGCCCGCAGCACCCCGAGGCTGTCGGGCCCGCGGTTGACCAGGTCGCCCGTCAGCCACAGCCGGTCCCGCGCGGGGTCGAAACGCAGCCGATCGAGCAGCCGCCGCAGGGCGTCGAGCTCCCCCTGCACGTCTCCGACCGCGTAGACCGCCATCCCGGCCCGGGTCAGTGCAGGGCGTTGGGCACCGAAAGGGTGAAGGCCGGGATCTCGGCCTCGAAGCGCACGCCGTCGTCGGCCAGCATGTGGTAGCGCCCGCGCATGCTGCCCACGGGCGTCTCGAGGACGGCGCCGCTGGTGTACTGGAAGCTCTCGCCGGGGGCGAGCCGGGGCTGCTCGCCGACCACGCCCTCGCCCTGGACCTCCTGCACGCGGCCGTTGGCGTCGGTCACGATCCAGTGCCGCGAGATCAGGCGGGCCGGCACCCGGCCGACGTTGCGGATGGTGATGGTGTAGCCGAAGACGTAGCGGCCGGCGGCCGGGTCCGACTGCTCCGGCACGAAGAAGGACACGGGCTCGACGAGGATGCGGTAGGAAGCGGGATCGCTCATGCGCCCCACGTTAGCCCAGCCGCCGCGTGCAGTCCACGGGCCCGCGGTGGGGAAAATCCGGGACGCCTCAGCGGGGGGCCGCGGCGAGCGCGAGGCGGCCGGCGCCGAGCAGCCCCGCCTCCGGATCGAGCACCAGGTGGACGGGCATGGCGGCGAGCAGCGCCTCCATCGGCGGCTTGGCGCGGAAGGCCTCCAGGAAGCCGCCGGACCGGAAGAAGGGCGTCAGGCGCGGGGCGATGCCGCCCGCGACGTAGACGCCCCCGCGCGCCAGCAGCAGCAGGGCGAGGTCGCCGGCGCGGGCGCCGTAGATGCGCACGAAGAGCTCCACCGCGCGCACCGCGAGGGGGTCCTCGCCGTCGAGCGCCGCCCGGCCGATGGCCGCGGCGCGGTCGCCGGCGGCGAGGGCGGCCGCAAGGGCCGCCCCGGGCCGTGTCCCGTCGCGCGCGCACAGGAAGTCGAGGATGCGCGCGAGCCCCGGCCCCGAGAGCACGTGCTCGGCGGTGACGCGCCCGAGGCGCGCGCGCAGCCATTCGGCGAGCGCGGCCTGCTCGGCGTCCGCCGGAGCGAAGTCGCCGTGCCCGCCCTCGGAAGGCAGCACGCGCCAGCCTTCCCCGTCGGGCACGGCCGCCGCCATGCCGAGGCCGGTGCCGGCGCCGATCACCGCCCGCGGCGCCCCGGGCCGGGGCTCCCCGGCCTGGAGCGTCTCCAGCCCGCCGGGCGCGAGCGCATCGAGCCCGTGCACCACCGCCTCAAAGTCGTTGACGAGCCGCACGCGGGCCACGCCCATGGCCCGCGCCACGGCGGCGCCCTCCAGCCGCCAGGGCAGGTTCGTGACCCGCGCGCGCTCCTCCATGCCGGCGGCCTCCACGGGGCCGGCGACGGCGAGGCAGGCCGTCGAGGCGTCGCGCGCGGCGGGCTCGGCGGCCGTGAAATCGGCCAGCAGCCGGTACGGGTCCTCCCACTCGGCGCTCGCGTAGCGCCGCCGGGCGAGCACGCGGGGCCGCCCGTCCGCGCCCGGCTCGACCACGGCGAGCAGGGTCTTGGTGCCGCCGACGTCCGCCGCCAGGGCCCTCATGGCGCGCCGGGACGGGCGAGGCCGCGGGGCAGCTCGGCGGCCGCGG
>WFOW01000048.1 GCA_015487895.1 Gammaproteobacteria bacterium
CACGTAGCCCATGTAGAGCAGCGGCGGATGCGCCGCCAGCCCCGGGTCCTGCAGCAGCGGATTGAGGTCGCGCCCCTCCGGGGCGGGAGGCCACAGGCGCTCGAAGGGGTTGGACGTGAGCAGCAGGAAAGCGAGGAAGCCCGCCCCGACCAGGCCGAGCACGCCCACCACCCGCGCGACGAAGGGCGCCGGCAGCGCACGCCGGCCGTGGATGGCCACCGCCGCGCCCCACAGGGCCAGCACCATGCCCCACAGCAGGAGCGAGCCCTCGTGCGCCCCCCACACCCCCGTGACCTTGTAGAGCAGCGGGAGCTGGCTGTTCGAGTTCTGCGCCAGGTAGAGCACGGTGAAGTCGCTGCGCACCGCGGCCCAGGTGAGCGCGGCGAAGGCGACCACCGCCATGAGCGCCTGTCCGCGCGCCGCTCCCAGCGCCGCGGCGATCCAGGCCGGGTCGCGGCGCGCCCCGCCGGCCAGGCCCAGCACCGCCTGCGCGGCGGCGAGGCCCAGCGCCAGCGCGAGCGCCAGGTGGCCGAGCTCCGGGATCACCGCCCGCCCTCCGCGGCCGCGCCGCGCACGCCGCGCTCGTGCGCCTCGCGCAGCGCCTCGGCCACCCGCGGCGGCATGTAGTTCTCGTCGTGCTTGGCGAGCACCTGCTCGGCCACCAGCACCCCGTCGGGGCCGATGCGGCCCTGGGCGACGATCCCCTGGCCCTCGCGGAAGAGGTCGGGAAGGATGCCGCGGTAGCGCACGGTCACGCGCTCGGCCCCGTCGGTGAGCACGAACTCGACGTCCAGCCCCTCGGCGGCGCGGCGCACGCTGCCCTGCTCGACCAGGCCGCCCACGCGCACCACGCGGCCGGTCGGGGCCTCGCCGGCGGCCACCTGGCTCGGGCTGTAGAAAAGGTTGATGTTCTCGCGCAGGGCGAGCAGCGCGAGGCCCACGGCAAGAGCGACGCCCACGAGCAGCGCGAGCACGCCGATGGCGCGCCGGCGCGCCGCGGGCGGCAGGTGCGGCACCGGGGCGCTCACCGCTCCCGCCTCCGCCGGCGCAGGCAAGCCAGGGGCGCGGCCACGTTCCAGGCCAGCACCGCGACCATCAGGCCATAGGCGCTCCAGACGTAGGCGCCGTACCCCCCCATCGCGAGGAACTCACCGATGCTCATGCCGCCTCCTCCGCCAGCGCGGCCGCCGGCTCGCGCGCCAGCAGGCAGCGGGCGCGCAGCAGCACCGCGCCGGCGTGATAGACCATGAATGCCGCCGCCATCACCAGCAGCGGAGCCAGCATCGCCGGGTGGATGGCCGGCGCGGCCAGCCGCGTCACCGTCGGCCCCTGGTGCAGGGTGTTCCACCACTCCACCGAGAAATGGACGATCGGCACGTTCACGACCCCCGCCAGCGCGAGGATCGCCGCCGCCCGCGCCCCGGCGCGCGGATCCTCGGCCGCCGCCCGCAGGGCCATGACCCCGATGTAGAGGAACAGCAGGATCAGCTCCGAGGTCAGGCGCGCGTCCCACACCCACCACGTGCCCCACATGGGCTTGCCCCAGATGGAGCCCGTGGCGAGCGCGAGCGCCGTGAAGGCCGCCCCCACCGGCGCCGCCGCCGCCATCATCACCTCCGCCACGCGGATGCGCCAGATGAGGGCGACCGCCCCGAAGGCGGCCATCGCCACGTAGCCGTAGAGCGAGAGCCACGCCGCCGGCACGTGCACGTAGATGATGCGGTAGGCCTCGCCCTGCTCCTCGTCGGTGGGCGCCAGCACCAGGCCCCCGTAGAGCCCGGCCACGAGCAGCAGCGCCGAGACGGCCAGCAGCCGCGGCGCCCACCGCGCGGCGAGCCCGTCGAGCCCCCGCGTCGTCAGAAAGGTCCACGCCATCCCATTCTCCTGAGATGCCCGGCCCCGGCCGGGGTTCCCCGCCGGGCGGGACATTGTCTCCCGTCGCGCCCGCTCAGGCCACGCTGATGCGAAGCCCCGCGGCCGCGGCCCACGGCGCGAGCGTCGCCGCCAGCGCCAGGATGGCCCCCAGCGCGTAGAGGTGGCCGGCCGCCGGCAGGCCCGCCGCGGCCGCCGCCACCGCCCCGGCGCCGAAGGTGAGCACCGGGACGTACAGCGGCAGGAGCAGCACCGGCAGCAGCATCCCCCCGCGGCGCAGGCCGACGGTGAGCGAGGCCCCCACGGCCCCCACCAGGCTCAGGGCGGGGGTGCCGAGCAGGAGCCCCGCGACCAGCACCGGCTGCGCATGCGCGGGCAGGTGCAGCGCGCCCGCCAGCACCGGCCCGGCGAGCACCAGCGGCAGGCCCGTGACCAGCCAGTGCGCCAGCACCTTCGCCAGCACCAGCACGGGCGCAGGCAGCGGCGAGAGCAGCATCTGCTCGAGCGTCCCGTCCTCGAGGTCGGAGCGGAACAGGGTGTCCATGCCGAGCAGGGTCGCCAGCACCGCCCCCGCCCAGACCACGCCCGGCGCCAGCGTCGCCAGGACCGCGCGCTCCGGGCTGACGCCGAGGGGGAAGAGCGCGGTCACCATGACGAAGAAGGCCAGCGGCACCAGCCGGTCGCCGCGCCGCCGCCAGGCGAGCAGCAGGTCGCGCCGCACCAGCGCGGCGAAGGCCCCCGCCGCGCCCGCGCTCACGCCGCGCCCTCCGTCACCGCCCCGCCCTCCAGGCGGAGCGTGCGCACCCGCTCCCCGGGCACCCCCAGCGGCGCGTGGCTGGTCACCACGGCAAGCCCCCCTGCGTCGAGGTGCCCGCGCAGCAGGTCGGCCACCAGCCCGGCCCCGGCGCGGTCCACGGCGCTCAGCGGCTCGTCCAGCACCCAAAGGGAGGCCGGCCGCACCAGCAGCCGGGCGAGCCCCAGGCGCCGGCGCTGCCCCGCGGACAGCGCCCCGGCGCGCACGTGCGCGCGCTCGCCGAGCCCCACGCGCGCGAGCGCCTCGCGCGGGTCGATGGCGGGCGCACGCCCGCCGAGGGCCGCGGCCACGGCGAGGTTCTCGAGCGCCGTGAGGTCGTCCTTGAGGCCGGGCGCATGCCCCACATAGACCACGCTGGCGCGGAAGACCATGCCGGCGCGGCGCAGGGGCAGCCCGGCCCAGCGCACCTCGCCCGCCTCGGGCTCGCGCAGCCCGCACAGCACCCGCAGCAGCGTGGTCTTGCCGGCCCCGTTCGGCCCCTCGACCAGCAGCAGCTCGCCCGCGCCGACGGCGAGGCCGAGGCCGCGGAAGAGCACCCGCCCCCCGCGCACGCAGGCGAGCCCGCGCGCCTCGAGGCGCGGGCGGGCCCCCTCTGCCGATCCCTCACGCATGGCCGCCGCACCGTAGCGGCCCGCGCGGCGGATGGCAACCGCCCGGCTGGCGGGCCGCGCCCGCGGCGTGCACAATACCGGCCCGGACCGGAGAGCCCCTTCCTTGCAGCGCGCCGCCGACAACGCCCGCACCCTCACCGCCACACCCGCCGCCGCGCCGCGCGCCCGGGCGGATGGCGTGGTGGCCGGCTGGCTCGCCCTCTGCGCCGCGCTGGTCTTCGCCATGGTGGTGCTCGGCGGCATCACCCGCCTGACCGGCTCGGGGCTCTCCATGGTGGAATGGGATCCCATCTTCGGCATCGTGCCGCCGCTGAGCGAGTCCGAGTGGGCGGAGGTCTTCGCCAAGTACCAGGCCTCGCCCGAGTACAGGCTCGTCAACCGCGGCATGGACCTGGAGGGGTTCAAGCGCATCTATTACGTCGAGTACGCCCACCGCGTGCTCGGCCGCGCCGTCGGCCTGGTCTTTCTGCTGCCCCTGCTGTGGTTCGTCGCCACCGGCCGCGTGGACCGGCCGCTCGCCTGGAAGCTCGGCGGGCTTTTCGTGCTCGGCGGCCTCCAGGGCCTGCTCGGCTGGTACATGGTCCAGAGCGGGCTGGTCGACGTGCCGCGCGTGAGCCCCTACCGGCTCACCGCCCACCTCGGCCTCGCCGTGCTCATCTATGGCCTCATGATATGGACCGTGCTCGGGCTGCGCTGGCCGCGGCCCGCGCTGGCCTCCGACACCCCCCGCCTGCGGGTGGCAGCGACGCTGGCCACGCTCCTCGCCTTCATCACCCTCCTGAGCGGGGGCTTCGTTGCCGGCACCAAGGCCGGATACGCCTTCAACACCTTCCCCCTGATGGCCGGGCGCTGGATCCCCGAGGGCTACTGGGCCCTGGAGCCGTGGTGGCGCAACCTCTTCGAGAACATCGCCGCGGTGCAGTTCAACCACCGGCTGCTCGCGCTCACGACGCTGGCGGCGGTCGTGGCGCTGTGGCTCGCGGCGATGCGCGCGCCGCTCGCCCCGCGCGGCCGCCGCCTGGCGCACGCCGCCCTCGTCATGGCACTCGTGCAGGTCGGCCTCGGGATCTCCACCCTCCTCAGCCACGTTGCCCTGCCGCTCGCCTCCGCGCACCAGGCCGGCGCCATCGTGCTGCTGACGCTGCTGCTCGCGCTGCGGCACGGGCTGCGCGCGGCGCGCGCGGGGCATCCGCCGCGCGGCCGTTGATCGGGGCTGGAAGCCCCTCCCACAAATGCGGGTTGCAGCCTGCAGGCTACGGTGTACGGTCACCCGTCTCCCGCAACCCGTGACCCGTTCACCATACAGCAGAGACGGGAGACGAGGGTCGGGAGGCGAGGGTTGGTGCGTGCTCCGCGCGCGGCCGTTGATCGGGGCTGGAAGCACCTCCCACAAAGGCGGGTTGCAACGGTGTACGGTCACCCGTCTCCCGCAACCCGTCACCCGTTCACCATACAGCAGAGGCGCGAGACGGGGATCGGGAGGCGAGGGCCGGTGCGCGCTCCGCGCGCGGCCGTCTCTTTCCCGTCACCCGCCACCCGTCTCCTGCCCCTCTTTCCGACACCTGATACCTGGCACCCGCCCCCCGAAAAGAAAGGGCGCCCGAAGGCGCCCTTCCGGTCCGGCGCGTGCGGCCGGGTCACTTCGCCTGCGACACTATGTAAGCGACGGCGTTGCGGATGGCCTCGTCGGACAGGTCCATGCGCCCGCCCTTGGGCGGCATGGCGCCTTTGCCCTTGATCGCATGCTGGACGAGCACGTCCATGCCCTGCTGGATGCGCTTCGCCCACGCCGCCTTGTCGCCCAGCTTCGGCGCGCCCGCGGCACCGGTGCTGTGGCATGCGAAGCACGCCTCGTCGTAGATCTTCTTGCCCGCAGCCGGATCGCCGCCGCCGGCCAGGACGGGCCCCGCGGCCAACCCGAGGATCGTTCCCGCCAGAATCAGTCTCTTGCTCACGTTCCGCCCTCCTGTGTCTGCATTGCCAGTCTCGTGCCTGGGAGAGGTTCTCGCCCGGCCGGTGCCCGCGGCCGGCACCGGCCGCGGATTCTGCCAAAGCGAGGCTGTGAGAGGCAAACTCACACAGCCGTCCTGAACGCAGCCTGAACAGCGGGCCGGGCGCCGGTCCAGGTCAACGGCCGCGCAGGTAGCGCGCGTCGTCGAAGGTCCAGATCCAGCGTGGGCGCATCCCGACCAGCGCCGTCACGAGCGCGCCGTTGAGGAAGGCCTCGGGCAGCATGAGCAGGGGCAGGAAGGGCAGGTAGGCGCCGGAAAGCGCCGCCGGCCCGTCCCCGCTCGCGAGCCGGAGCAGGACGAGCTGGGCGGTCACGCTCGCCGCCATGGCGAGGGCTGCCCCGAAGAACCCCGCCAGAAATATGTAGACAAACAGGTGCGGCGGCAGCCAGCGCTCCACGGCCCGCAGCACCCCGTGGCTCACGGCCACCGGCAGCACCGTGGCGAGGAGGCCGTTGAGGCCGACGAGCTCCCAGCGCGAGAGCCCGTAGGCGCCGGTGCCTGCGAGCGCGAGCGCCATCGCCATCAGCGCGAGCCGCCAGCCGAACATGAGCGTGAGCACCGTGGCGCCGAGGAGATGCACCCCGAGCCCCGGCACCACGGAACCGCGGATGGTCCACAGGAACAGCAGGACGACGGCGGCGCCGAAGAAGACATGCTGCATCTCGCCCTCGCGCAGGCGGGCCCACGGCGCACGTCGCGCCGCCGAGACGAGAACGAGGCCGTAGACGCCCGACGCAGCCCACACGAGCGCCGGAGGCAGGGCACCTTCGGGGAGGGCGATCACGGGTGCGCTCTTTGCAGCCACCGCGCACGGTCGGCGCCACCCGAGCATAGGGCGGGAGGCCTGACGGTGGCAAGCGGCGCGGTGGCCGCGACCGTCTTCCTCCCGCTACAATGCCAAGGACGCGCGGCGCCGCCACGACGAGGGACCGCGACGGCACCCACCGGCGGGGCCACGCCCCGGATAGGGAGGAGGCCGAATGGGCCTGACCGCCGCCGAGCTCGTGCGGGGCACCGTCGAGCTCGTCTCGCTGCCCGAGGCGCTCGTGCGCCTCAATGTCCTCGTGGAGGACCCACGGAGCACCGTCGAGCAGATCGCCCGCGTCATCGAGACCGACTCGGCCCTCAC
>WFOW01000049.1 GCA_015487895.1 Gammaproteobacteria bacterium
CGGGTGCCGGGCTGCCTCGACCTGCACCTGCGCGTGCTGGAGCGCCACCGCTACACCACGCTCCTGCACCTCACCTACTATTTCGACGAGCCGGGCGGCGGCCTGCGGGCCGACCCGGACCTCACCGTGCGCGTCTACCACGACGCCCGCCAGGCCGAGGCCGTGGCCTGCACCCGCCCGCATCGTGGCGGAGACGGGTGCACGCTCGCCGGGCGCTGGCGCATGAACCGCTTCCTGGAGAAATGGCTGGCCTACTGCCTGGCGCAGGGCCACGGCTTCCCGCCGGCGGCCCGCCCCCGGCGCGCGCGCCTCGCGGCCGCCGATTCCGCCGTCCCCTGAGCCTCGCGCCCCTCCGGGGCGCGCAGCGGGAGACGGGTCACGGGAGACGGGTGACAGGTTACGGTGTGCGGGCCACTGTGAACCGCAACCCGCGACCCGTAACCCGCTTGCAGGAGTGGCTTCCAGCCCCGATCTGGAGCGGAGAGGTCAAGTGGCCGTACCGGAAGGGGTTTCGCCTCTGGACCTTGTGATGGCCGCACCTGCGGACCGCGCACCGTAAGCCGCCCCCCGATTCCCGCCACGCGTCTATGGTCTAAATCTTGACCGTGTTACTCAACTACTGTAGGATTCTTGAGCAAATCGCTAGGCTTTTGGGGCGGCAGGGGCCGCCCACCGGACGAGGCGGGACACGTCATGAAGCTTTCGACCAAGGGCCGATACGCCGTCACGGCGATGCTGGAGCTGGCGCTGCACGAGAACGAGCGCCCGGTGACGCTGGCCGAGATCTCCCAGTGCCAGGGGATCTCGCTCTCCTATCTGGAGCAGCTCTTCGCCAAGCTCCGCCGGCGGGGGCTGGTGGAAGGGGTGCGCGGTCCCGGAGGAGGCTACCGGCTGGCGCGCCCCGCCTCCGAGATCACGGTGGCGGAGATCATCACGGCCGTCGACGAGAAGATGGACGCCACGCGCTGCGGCGGAGAGGAGAACTGTCAGGACGGCGAGCGCTGCCTGACCCACGAGCTCTGGACCGAGCTCAGCCGCCAGATCTACGAGTTCCTCGACGGCATCACGCTGGCGGGCTTTCTCGCGCGGCCGAGCGTGCGCGCAGTGGTCGAGCGCCAGCGCGGAGAGACCGCCGGCCTGCAGGTCCGCGGGGGAGCACGCTCGGCGGCCTGAGCGCCAGGCCAGTTTTTGACCAAATAAGAATATTTGAATAATATGAAGGCGCGCCGCCCAGCGGCGCGCTTTATTTGTGCCCGTCCGCCGGACCCACGAGGAGACGACACGCGATGCACAACGGGACCTCGCTCACCCAGTTCATCATCGAGGAGCAGCGCCGCATCCCGGGCGCCACCGGCGACTTCACCTCCCTGCTCAACGACATCGTCACCGCGTGCAAGGTGATCGCCAACGCGGTCAGCAAGGGCGGGCTCATCGGAATCCTCGGCACCGCAGGCAGCGAGAACGTCCAGGGCGAGACCCAGAAGAAGCTCGACGTCATCGCCAACGACGTGCTGGTGCGCTCCATGGAGTGGACCGGGCATCTGGCGGCGATGGCCTCGGAGGAGATGGAGGACGTCTACCGCATCCCCGGCCGCTATCCGCGCGGGAAGTACCTGCTGCTGTTCGACCCCTTGGACGGCTCGTCCAACATCGACGTCAACGTCTCGGTGGGCACCATCTTCTCGGTGCTGCGCTGCCCCGAGGGGGTGGACGAGCCTGCCGTCGAGCACTTCCTCCAGCCCGGCACGGAGCAGGTGTGCGCCGGCTACGCCATCTACGGGCCCTCGACCATGCTGGTGCTGACCACCGGCCACGGGGTGAACGGCTTCACCCTGGACCGCGAGATCGGCGAGTTCGTGCTCACCCATCCCGACATGCAGGTTCCGGCCGAGACCAGCGAGTTCGCCATCAACGTCTCCAACGAGCGCTTCTGGGAGGCGCCGGTGCAGCGCTACGTGCGCGAGTGCCTCCAGGGCGAGGAGGGCCCGCGCGGGCGCAACTTCAACATGCGCTGGGTGGCCTCCATGGTGGCCGAGGTGCACCGCATCCTCACGCGCGGCGGCATCTTCATGTACCCGTGGGACCGCCGCGACCCCTCGAAGCCCGGGCGCCTGCGCCTGATGTACGAGGCCAACCCGATGGCGATGATCGTCGAGCAGGCGGGCGGGGCGGCCTCCACCGGCCGTGCGCGCATCCTCGAGGTGCGCCCGACGGAGCTGCACCAGCGCGTGCCGGTGGTGCTGGGCTCGCGCGAGGAGGTCGAGCGCGTCGTGCGCTATCACCGCGAGCACGACAGGGCCCGCGCCCGTGGGGGGAGCCCGGTCGAGGGCGCGCCCGTCTGAGCGTGCATTGGCGTTTGCGTATCTGCTGAAGGAAGCTCTGAAAAAATTGGTTTTTTCAGAGCTTCCCCGCGGCCAGGGATGGCCGCGGGATGGCCCATGCACATGGAAGTGCATGACGATGCCGGGAGAAAACAAAATGGCTGCGAAGCACCTCAGCGGATCAATCCGCGTAGCGGATTGATCAGAGTTTTCTGAAACGCTCAAGGACCTTCGTGCGGCCGGGCGCGCCCTTTTCGGGCATGCCCGGCTTGCTTTATGATTCGGCGCGCATCCCCGAAGAGAGGCACCAGAACGAGGAGCCCCGCCCACGGGGCCACGTCCCAAAGAACCGCAAGGGCAGGATCGGGAGGAAGCATGAAGATCAAGACCCTCATCGGCACCGGCCTCATCGCGCTCTCG
This sequence comes from Gammaproteobacteria bacterium, assembly GCA_015487895.1. Taxonomy (GTDB): domain Bacteria; phylum Pseudomonadota; class Gammaproteobacteria; order S144-34; family S144-34; genus S144-34. The sequence goes on from WFOW01000049.1 coordinate 2,742, forward strand.
TTCGCTCTCGGCGCCACCGGCTGCGCCGGCACCGGCGAGCAGAAGGCGAGCGCGCAGGCGCAGTCGGCGAAGGCGGCGGAGTTCGAGCGCATCTACAAGGAGGCCGTCGCCGCGCGCAAGAAGGCGGCCTCGGTCGGCTTCGAGTGGCGCGACATCGGCAAGTTCCTCAAGAAGGCCAAGAAGGCCGCGGCCAAGGGCGACTACGACAAGGCCATCAAGCTCGCCAGGAAGGCCAAGGAGCAGGGCGAGCTCGGCTACCAGCAGTACCTGAGCCAGCGCGACGCCGGGCCCGAGAGATACGGCCTCTGAGCCGCGGCCGCTGCGAACCTTCGCGACGGGCGCCGGACGGCGCCCGTTTTCTTTGCCCGCTTCGCGGGAGTGGACGGGTGACGGGTGACGGGTGACCGTACACCGTAGCCTGTAAGCTGTAACCCGCCTCGCCCGTCTCCCGACCCCCGTCTCCCGCCACGCTCGATTGTGGGAAGGGCTTCCAGCCCCGGCCCGCGGAGCGGAAAGGCCTGTGCGCCTGAAGGCCTCCCGGTCCTCGCCTCTGTCCCCCGCAACCCGTGCCCCGTCACCCGCAACCCGCGCACGCGTGTAGACTGTGCCCCGTGGCTGGAGATCTCCCGCGGGAGGCGTCATGGGCCGCTTGCTGACCTGGATCCTCGTCCTGCTCGTGCTCGTCGCCGGGCTGAGCTTCGGGGTGCTCAACGCCGGGGCCGTGCCGCTCGACTACTACTGGGGGCGGGTCGAGGTGCCGCTGTCGCTCGCGCTCGCCGTCACCTTCGCCCTGGGCGTGGCGCTCGGCATGCTGGGCTGCCTCGGCGTCGTCGTGCGCCAGCGGCGCGAGGTCGCCCGCCTGCGCAAGGCGGTGCGCGTGGCCGAGCAGGAGGTGGAGAACCTCCGGACCCTGCCGATCCGGGACGCGCGCTGAGATGCTCGAACTGCTGTGGCTGCTGCTGCCGGTGGCGGCCGCCTCCGGCTGGTACGCGGGTCGGCGGCGGCGCGAGCCCGCGCGCGCCCCGGCGCGGCCCGTCCCCACGGAGTATTTCAAGGGCCTCAACTACCTCCTCAACGAGCAGCCGGACAAGGCCATCGAGGTCTTCGTGCGCATGGTGGAGGTCGACAGCGAGACGGTGGAGACCCATTTTGCGCTGGGGCATCTCTTCCGGCGGCGCGGCGAGGTCGACCGCGCGATCCGCATCCACCAGAACCTCATCGCCCGTCCGACGCTGACGCCGGAGCAGCGCGCGCAGGCGCTGCTCGCCCTGGGCGAGGACTACATGCGCGCGGGGCTGTTCGACCGCGCCGAGAACCTGTTCGCCGAGCTGGTCGAGAGCGGCGCCCACACGGTGCCGGCGCTGCGCCACCTGATCGACATCTACCAGCAGGAGAAGGACTGGGAGAAGGCGATCGACGCCTGCCGCAGGCTGCAGGCGGCGACCGGCCGCTCCATGGCGCCCGTGATCGCCCACTACCATTGCGAGATGGCCGAGCAGGCGCGGCGCGCGGGCGACCCGGCGCGCGCGCGCCAGCTCCTCAGGCGGGCGCTGTCGCAGGACCCGGCCTGCGTGCGCGCGAGCATCCTGCTCGGCGACCTCGAGGCGGGGAGCGGCAACCTGCGCGCGGCGCTCAAGGCATGGCGGCGCGTGCTCGAGCAGGACGTGGAGTACCTGCCGGAGATCGTCGAGCGCGTGGCCTCCGCGCACCGCGGCCTCGACGACCCCGAGGGCTACGAGCGCTGGCTGCGCGAGGTCATGCGGCGCTACGAGGGCATCTCGCCCATGCTCGCGCTCGCCGAGCACCTGCGACAGCGCGCCGGCGATCGCGCGGCGGCCGACTTCCTCGCCGACCAGCTCCGGCGCAGGCCCTCGGTGCGGGGGCTCGCGCGCCTCATCGACCTGCGCCTCGACCAGACCTCGGGCGAGGCGCGCGAGCAGATGCTCATCCTGCGCGACCTGGTCGGCAAGCTCCTCGAGGGCCGGCCGGTCTACAAGTGCCGGGTGTGCGGTTTCGAGGGCAAGCAGCTCCACTGGCAGTGCCCGAGCTGCAAGGGCTGGAGCACCGTCAAGCCCATCCGCGGCGTGGAGGGCGAATGAGCGCTATCATGCGCGCGCAGACCGCAGGGGAGGGCAGCGATGGGCAGCCGCGCGCGTGACTGGCTGGCGCAGGCCGAGCGCGACCTGGAGCAGGCCGAGGCCTCGCGCCGGGACGGCCGCCACGAGTGGGCCTGCTTCGCGGCCCAGCAGGCGGCGGAGAAGGCGGCGAAGGCGCTCCACCTGCACCAGGGGCGCGACATGTGGGGCCACGTGGTCGCGCGGCTGCTGGAGGAGCTGCCGGAGCGGCCCGCCGGGCTGGTCGAGAAGGCGCGCGTCCTCGACAATTTCTACGTGCCGACGCGCTACGCCAACGGCCACGCCGAGGGGGCGCCCTTCGAGCACTACGGCCCGCTGCAGAGCGAGCAGGCGATCGCCTATGCCCGGGAGATCCTTGAGTTCGTCCGTGCTCGAATGGCCTGACCGCGAGGCCGTGGGCCGGGCGGCACGGGCTTGGGCGGAAGAGGAGGCGCGCAGGCACCCCGAGCTCGTGCGTCTCGGCATCTTCGGATCCTGGGCCTCGGGAGACTGGGGCGTCGGCAGCGACCTCGACCTGGTCGCGGTCGTGCGCGCGTCGGACCGGCCCTTCCACGAGCGCGCCCGGGACTGGGCCTACGAGAAGCTCCCGGTGCCGGCGGACCTCCTCGTCTACACCGAGGCCGAGTGGGAGCGGCTGATGGCCGAGGATTCGCGCTTCGCGCGCATGCTGCGCGAGCGCACGCGCTGGATCTGGCCGCAGCGCCCGGACGGGGAGGCGGGGTGAGCGGCGGACCGCGGCTCATCGTCGCGCTCGACCATCCCGACCGGGGCGCCGCCCTCGAGACGGCCGCGCGGCTCGACCCGGCGCGCTGTGCGGTCAAGGTGGGCAAGGAGCTGTTCACCGCCGCCGGGCCCGGCGTCGTCGAGACCCTGCAGGCGCGCGGCTTCCGGGTCTTCCTCGACCTCAAGTTCCACGACATCCCCAACACGGTGGCGGGAGCCTGCCGCGCCGCGGCGGCGCTCGGCGTGTGGATGCTCAACGTCCACGCCCTCGGCGGACGGCGCATGATGGAGGCCGCACGCGAGGCGGTGGACGGGGCCGCGGAGCCGCCCGTGCTCCTCGCGGTGACCGTGCTCACCAGCATGGGGAAGGAGGACCTTGCGGAAGTGGGCATCGAGGGCCCGCCGGAGGCGGCCGTGCTGCGGCTCGCGCGGCTCGCGCACGCGAGCGGCATGGACGGGGTGGTGTGCTCGCCGCGGGAGCTCCGGCCGCTGCGCGCGGAGCTCGGGCCGGGCTTCCGCCTGGTGACGCCCGGGGTGCGGCCGGCGGGCGCGGCCGCCGGCGACCAGCGCCGGACCGCCACGCCCGCGGAGGCCGTCGCCGCCGGCGCCGACCACCTGGTGATCGGCCGCCCCGTGACCCAGGCGGACGACCCTGTAGGCGTTTTGCTGACAATCGAATCGGAAATCGGCCGATTGACGCCCCCACGGGCGGGCCTACCATAGGGGCGTCGCGCGGGCCCGGACCCGCCGGCAGCGGAGCAGTGTGACACAGGGAGGAGACCGGGATGTCGAGGCGTGTCAGGATATGTGGGCGGGTGCTCGGGCTGGTGCTCGGGTGCGTGCTGGGGGCGGGCGCCTGGGCGGCGGCGCCGGAGCGGGTGGACATCAACACCGCCGACGCCGCCACCCTGGCGCGGGTGCTCGAGGGTGTGGGGCCGGCGAAGGCGGCGGCCATCGTCGAGCACCGGCGCCGCCACGGGCCCTTCCGCCGCGCCGAGGACCTGGCGCGGGTGAAGGGCATAGGCCCCCGCACGGTCGAGCGCAACCGCGGGCGCATCGTGGTGGGCGCCCGCGGGGGCGACGGCACGAAGGGCGACCGATAGGGTTCCGGTGGGCGGCAGCGGCCCGCAGCGGAAGAGGCGGGAGGCGAGCATCGGGAGACGAGGGTTGGTGCGCGCTCCGCGCGCGGCCATGGGTCGGGGGGCCTGTTCCCGTCTCCCGTCACCCGTCTCCCGCCGCTCCCACGAATGTGGAGCGGCTTTCAGCCGCAGCCGCCTGCGGCGGCGGAGACGAGAGACGAGGATCGGGAGGCGAGAGGTGGAGCGCCCTTCGGGCGCGGTCTTTTGATCTTTCCCGTCTCCCGCAACCCGTCTCCCGTGCACTATACAAGCGGCTTCCAGCCGCGGCCTTGCACCCGCGGAACGGGAGGAACGGATGAGCGACGGGCGCAGCAGCAACGTGGTCTGGCACGAGGGCACGGTGAACCGCGCCCGGCGCGAGGCCCTCAACGGCCACCACAGCGTGTGCCTGTGGTTCACGGGCCTGTCGGGCGCGGGCAAGTCCACGGTGGCGCATGCCGTCGAGGAGCGGCTGCACGGGTTGGGCTGCCGCACCTATGTCTTCGACGGCGACAACGTGCGCCACGGCCTGTGCGGCGATCTCGGCTTCTCGCGCGAGGACCGCGCGGAGAACCTGCGCCGCATCGCCGAGATGGTCAAGCTCTTTCTCGACGCCGGCGTCATCGCGCTGACCGCCTTCATCTCGCCCTTCCGCGCCGACCGCGAGCGCGTGCGCAAGATCGTGGGGCCGGACGACTTCATCGAGATCTACTGCCGCTGCCCGCTGGAGGTGTGCGAGCGGCGCGACGTCAAGGGGCTCTACGCGCGTGCGCGCCGCGGCGAGATCCCGGAGTTCACGGGCATCTCCTCGCCCTACGAGCCGCCGGAATCGCCGGACCTGATCCTCGACACCGCCGAGCAACCGCTGGAGGAGTGCGTGGAGGCCGTGCTGGGAGTGCTCGAGGCGCGCGGCGTCGTCGCCCGCGCGCGTCCGCGCATCGTGCGCACGCGGGGGGCGGGCGCCTGATGGACGCCATGGCACGTCATTGGTATCTCGTCTACAGCAAGCCGCGCCAGGAGCGCCTGGCGCTCGAGAACCTCGCGCGCCAGGGCTACGAGGCCTATCTCCCGCTCATGCGCCACCGGCGCCGGCGCGGGCGGCGCTGGGTGCCCACCGTCGAGCCCATGTTCCCGCGCTATCTCTTCGTGCGCCTCGACCGCCTGCACGACAACTGGGCGCCGATCCGCTCGACCATCGGCGTCGCGACCCTGGTGCGTTTCGGGCAGGAGCCCGCACGCGTCCCGGACGACCTGATCGGCCTGTTCCGCGCGCGCGAGGGCGAGGACGGCATCCAGCAGATCCCGCCGCCGGACTTCCGCCCCGGCGAGCGCGTGCGCATCGTCGACGGCCCCTTCGCGGGCTACGAGGCCATCTTCCAGGCGCGCACCGGGAAGGAGCGGGTCGAGATCCTGCTCCGCATCGCCGGCAACGCCACCCGCATCCAGATCGCCCCCGGCGCCCTCGAGCCCGTCGCCTGAGGCGGGTTCCGCGACCCTTCCCGGCAGCACCTACCCTTGGCGTCGTGATGATGGGCCGCCGGAGGCAGCTGGAGTTCTGCCGGGCGCTGCGCCAGAACGGTGCCAGCTGTTTTTATGGGGACCCAGTATGGTTTACAAACGGATCCACTATGGAGTAACTTTTCTTCCATCTGCCAGAGCGAGGAAGTGAAGCACGGTGGCAACAAACATTTCGATCAAGGGTGCCCCCGAAGACCTCGTGCGCCGTCTGAAGGCACGAGCCGCTCGTCATCATCGTTCGCTTCAGGGCGAGGTCCTCGCCATCCTTGAGGAAGCCGTGCGCGAGGATGAGGTGCTGGATCCGAAGGACGTTGCCAGACTGGTGCGGGAGATGGGGTTGAGCACGCCGGCGGAGTCGGCGGAATGGATTCGCGAGGACCGTGACCGCCGCTAAGGTCGTCGACGCGTCCGCACTGGGTGCGCTGCTGTTCGGCGAGCCGGAAGGGGAGCGGATCGCGGACAGGCTCACCGGCGCACGGCTCTTCGCGCCGACGTTGTTGGGCTACGAGCTGGCGAGCATCTGCGTCAAGAAATCGCGGGCACATCCGGAGGCCGCAAGCGAGCTGCAGCGGGCGATGGGGTTGTTCGGCCGGCTGGGCGTCGAGCTGCTCGGTCTTCATCCGGGGCCCGTTGCGGACCTAGCGAGGGAGACAGGTCTCACGGCATATGACGCGGCATACCTCCGGCTGAGCTTGGCGCTCGGTGCAGAGCTGATCACTTTGGACCGGCGGCTTGCGGCGATCGCGGCCCGGTATGGGAGCGGTGCAGCCGAGCTGTGAAAGCAGGGGGTGGCGAGCCCACGGGCGTTACGTGGGGATGCTCTGGGATTGCTCCTTGAGCTATATTGTTCAGCCCATGAACGGTGAGAGCCGCGACGAGCGGCTGACGCTCGCCCTGCTCGAGGCCGTGGCCGAGGAGGGCGGCGTGGCCGGCCAGCGCCGGCTGGCGCGGCGCATGGGCGTGGCGCTCGGCCTTGCCAACGCCTACGTGCGGCGCTGCGCGCGCAAGGGCTGGATCAAGGTCCGCCAGGCGCCCGCCAACCGGTACCTCTACTATCTCACCCCCGAGGGCTTCGCCGAGAAATCGCGCCTCGCCGCCCGCTACCTGCGCCATTCGCTGGCCTTCTACCGGGAGGCATCGGCGGCCTGGGCCGCCGTGTGGCGCCGGTGCGAGCGCGAGGGCTGGCGGCGGGCGCTGCTCGTCGGGGCGGGCGAGCTCGCCGAGATCGCGGCGGTGCGGGCGGCGGACCACGCGGTGACGCTGGTCGGTGCCTTGGACCCGGGCGCGCGCCGCAGGCAGCTCCTCGGGCGCCCGTTGTGGCGGCGGCTGGCCGACTGCGCGCCGCATGACGTGCGGGTGCTGACCGAGGTGGACGGCGGGGGCGCGCTCGCCGAGGGCCTCGGGGCGGGTGACGATCCGGTGCCGGTCCTGGCGCCCGCCCTGCTGGCGGGCGCGCTGCCTCCCGGCACGCGGGCGCTCGTCGTACACTGAGCCGCCGCCCCGGCGGCGGCCCTTCGCCATGCGGCGCGTGCGCTGCAGGGCGGTAGCGTGCCCGAACGCCGTCCGGGCGGACCCGCCGGCCGCGTGCGAGCGGCTCGGTTCCGGCACGCAGGTCTGGTGGTTCGGCTC
>WFOW01000050.1 GCA_015487895.1 Gammaproteobacteria bacterium
ACGTCATCGAGCGCACCCTCGGGACGCTCAGGCTCAAGCGCGAGAACGACCAGCTCCGCCGCCGGCTCGACCGTTGCAGCCGCGAGCGTTTCGGCATGGTGGGCGAGAGCGCGGCCATGCGGCGGCTGTACGAAACCATCGCGAAGCTGGCGCAGGTGGCGTGCAACGTGGTGATCACCGGGGAGTCGGGCGTGGGCAAGGAGATCGTGGCGCGCGCCCTGCACGACTACGGCCCGCGCGCCGAGGCGCCCTTCGTGGTCATCGACTGCGGGGCGCTGACCGAGACGCTGCTCGAGAGCGAGCTCTTCGGCCACGAGAAGGGCGCCTTCACGGGCGCGCTGCACCGCAAGCGCGGGCTCATGGAGGAGGCCTCGGGGGGGACGCTCTTCCTCGACGAGATCAGCAACATTTCGGACGCCATGCAGGTGAAGCTGATGCGCGCCATCGAGCAGCAGTGCATCACGCGCGTCGGCGGCACCACCCCCATTCCCATCGACCTGCGCATCATCGCCGCCAGCAACCGCGACCTCGAGGCCATGGTGCGCGAGGGCAGCTTCCGGCACGACTTCTACCATCGCCTCAGCGTCGTCACCCTGCGCGTGCCCTCGCTGGACGAGCGGCGGGAGGACATCCCCGCGCTGGTCGAGCATTTCGTGCGGGAGTTCGCGCGCCGCTATGGCCGCCGTATCCAGGGGTTCGATCCCGTCTCCATGCGCCGCCTGTGCGAGGCCGACTGGCCGGGCAACGTCCGCCAGCTTCGCAACGTGGTCGAGCGCTGTGTCGTCCTCAGCGACGGCCCGATCCTCCGCTGGCCCCCGGAAGGCGAGGACATTCCGGAAGGTGAGACGGCCCGCATGCGCTTTCCTGAGGACGAGCTTCCGCCACTGGAGGAGGTGGAGAACGCCTACATCCGCCATGTGCTCGAGCGCACCGGCGGGCGCAAGACGGCGGCCGCCCGTATCCTCGGGATCGACAAGACCACGCTCTGGCGCAAGCTCCGCCGGCTTGAGGCCGCGCGGGCGCCCGCGGGGAATATCCGCAGACGCGAAGGCGGGGGCGGCGCCTGAGCTTGGCCCCGTTGCAGCTTCCACCCGCGCCCGGCGGGAGGTGATTGCAAAATGCGCCAGCCCGGCCATGGCCACCGAGCCCCACGGATTTCCCAACACTTTGACCAAAAAGGACGAATGGCTCGCGCTCCTTCTGGCACCCTATTTGCACAAACCTTGAGGGGGCGCTCGATATAACGAACAAGGAGGCGCTCCCCCGGCGCCGATGCCTATCGCGCCTGGCAAGGTCCATCCTGCAGGAGGAGTCACGGCATGAAGCGAGCGAAACGCTGCGTCGCGTTGGCGGGCATCGCGGCCCTCGGCCTGGGTCTGGCGGCCTGCAGCCACCAGGCCGGCAACCTCAAGCCGGCGAAGAACGGCTACTACCAGCAGAAGGTCGTCTACCACATCAACGACATCAACAAGGCATGGGGGGCCCTGCGCAACGTGCGCAATCACCTCAACGCCCTCGGCGACGAGAATGTCGAGATCGTCGTGGTCACCCACAGCTCCGGCGCCTTCGTGCTGGTCGACGGCGCGAAGGACAGGAAGGGGCACACCTTCGAGGGCAAGGTGCAGGAGCTCGCCAACCGCGGCGTGAAGTTCCAGATCTGCGCCAACACCATCCGGGGCAAGAAGATCCCGAAGGACAGGATCAACCTGAATGCACAGGTGGTGCCGTCTGGAGTCGCCCAGGTCGCTCACCTGCAGCAGATGGGATACCTTTACGTCAAGCCCTGAAGCTGCCGGCGGCCGAAAGCGGCTTCATGCGTTCTTGCGGGCGCCCCGGGCGCCCGTTTTTTTGGGGCTCTCATGCTGTTTTCGTGGGTAGGAGCTCGCGTCCCGGAAGTCCGGCATGTCGCCTGGGCGCTTCGTGTGCCAGGGAGTCCTGCAAGGGGCCTCTTTCGGGGGGCTCCGCGGCAGGGATGGCCGCGGGACGGCGCACCCGGCCGGGGTGCGTCCCGGGCGCCACCGTCGGCGCAGACGCCCGGGGCATCGCGGAGCGCTTCAGCGCTGGCCAATCCGCGTGGCGGATCGACCAGCGTTTCCCCGGATCTTCCGGCGACCTGCTAGAGCTGCGCCTCTGCGACGAGGGCGTCGAGGCGCGCCGGGTGCAGGAGCTCGCCCGCGGCGTGGAGCTCGAGCATGCGGCGGCCGATGCGCGACCAGTGCTCGGTGCCGGCCTCGAGGGCGCGGCGCAGGCCCGCGGCCCCGCCCCCGGCGTGCCAGCGCTCGTAGGCCTCGCGCAGGGCCGGGAAGATCTCGCCGCGCAGGCCCGCCATGCTCGCCATGAGGAAGTGCAGACGCGCCGGCTGCGGGTCCTCGAGCAGCGCCGGAAGCGTCGACAGGCAGTCGGCGAGATTGTCGCGCACGGCGCGCGCGAGCAGCTCGGCGCGCCCGCCGGCGACGTCCGCCAGCATGCGCTCCCAGCCCTCGCCGAGGATACGGCCGGCGCGCACCTCGCCGATCTCGTGCAGGAGGACGGTCTCGAGCTGGTCCTCGGCCATGCGCTCGAGCGCCCCCTCGGTGTCGCGC
>WFOW01000051.1 GCA_015487895.1 Gammaproteobacteria bacterium
ATCTTCGGCGGCGCCCGCCGCCGCGGCCGCCGCGGAAGATGTCGCCGAACACGTCGCCGAAGATGTCGCTGAAGCTGGCTCCCCCGGCACCGAAGCCGCCGGCCCCGGCGGCCGCACCGCCGTCCACCCCGGCATGGCCGAACTGGTCGTAGGCGGCGCGCTTCTGGGGGTCGGAGAGGACGTCGTAGGCCTCCTTGACCTCCTTGAAGCGCTCCTCGGCGGCCTTGTCCCCCGGATTGCGGTCGGGGTGGTACTTCATCGCCAGGCGCCGGAAGGCCTTCTTGATCTCGGCCTCCGAGGCGTTGCGGGCCACCCCGAGGATCTCGTAGTAGTCGCGCCGTGCCATCGCGCTCGCTCGCGCCCCTGCCCCCACACAAAACCACGGGGCCCACGGGGCCACGCCCCGTGCACCCCGTGGTGCCTGCGGCGGACCATTCTAGCCCGTCCGCCGCGCGCGGCCCCAGCGATGCCGGGCCTCAGCCCTTCTTCTCGTCCTTGACCTCCTCGAACTCCGCGTCGACCACGTCGGACTCGGCGGACGCCCCACCGGCCTCGCCCGACGAGCCGGAGCCGGCCGCCCCCGCCTGCTGGGCGCCGCCGGCCTCGCCCTTCTGCTCGTAGAGCCGCTGGGCGAGCTTGGCCGAGACCTCGGCGAGGCGCTGGGTCTTGGCCTCGATCGCGGCCTTGTCGTCGCCCTTCATCGCCTCCTTGAGCTCGTCGATGGCCTTCCGGATCTCCTCCTTCTCCGACTCGCTCACCTTGTCACCCAGCTCCTTGAGCGACTTCTCCGTGGCGTGGATCAGGCTGTCGGCGTGGTTGCGCGCCTCGACCAGCTCGCGGAAGCGCCGGTCCTCCTCGGCGTGCGCCTCGGCGTCCTTGACCATGCGCTGGATCTCCTCCTCCGTGAGACCGCTCGAGGCCTGGATGACGATCTTCTGCTCCTTGCCCGTGGCCTTGTCCTTGGCCGAGACGTGCAGGATGCCGTTGGCGTCGATGTCGAAGGTGACCTCGATCTGGGGCACGCCGCGCGGGGCGGGCGGGATGCCCGTGAGGTCGAACTTGCCGAGCGACTTGTTCTCGGCCGCGCGCTCGCGCTCGCCCTGGAGGACGTGCACCGTGACCGTGGTCTGGTTGTCCTCCGCGGTGGAGAAGATCTGCGTGGCGCGCGTCGGGATGGTCGTGTTGCGCTCGATCAGCTTGGTCATGACGCCGCCGAGCGTCTCGATGCCGAGCGACAGCGGCGTGACGTCGAGCAGCAGCACGTCCTTGACCTCGCCCGCGAGCACGCCCGCCTGGATGGCCGCGCCGATCGCCACCGCCTCGTCGGGGTTGACGTCCTTGCGCGGCTCCTTGCCGAAGAACTCCTTGACCACCTCCTGCACCTTCGGCATGCGGGTCTGGCCGCCGACGAGGATGACGTCGTCGATGTCGTTGACCGTCAGGCCCGCGTCCTTGAGCGCCTGCTTGCAGGGCTCGATGGTGCGCTGGATGAGGTCCTCCACGAGCGACTCGAGCTTGGCCCGCGTGATCTTGTAGTTCATGTGCTTGGGGCCGGTCTGGTCCGCCGTGATGTACGGCAGGTTGACCTCGGTCTGCTGGGTGGAGCTGAGCTCGATCTTGGCCTTCTCGGCGGCCTCCTTGAGGCGCTGCATCGCCAGCGGGTCCTGGCGCAGGTCGATGCCGGTGTCCTTCTTGAACTCGTCGACGAGGTAGTCCATGAGGCGGTTGTCGAAGTCCTCGCCGCCGAGGAAGGTGTCGCCGTTGGTCGAGAGCACCTCGAACTGGCGCTCGCCCTCGACGTTGGCGATCTCGATGATGGAGATGTCGAAGGTGCCGCCGCCGAGGTCGTAGACCGCCACCTTGCGGTCGCCGCCCTCCTTGTCGAGGCCGAAGGCGAGCGCGGCCGCGGTGGGCTCGTTGATGATGCGCTTGACCTCGAGGCCGGCGATGCGGCCGGCGTCCTTGGTCGCCTGGCGCTGGGAGTCGTTGAAGTAGGCGGGCACCGTGATGACCGCCTCCTTGACCTCCTCGCCCAGGTAGGCCTCGGCGTCCTTCTTGAGCTTCATGAGCACGCGCGCCGAGATCTCGGGCGGGGCCATGCGCTTGCCCAGCGCGGGCACGTTGACCCAGGCGTCGCCGTTGTCGGCGCGCACGATCTCATAGGGCATGAGCTTGATGTCGCGCTGGACGACGTCCTCGTCGAACTTGCGTCCGATGAGGCGCTTGATGGCGTAGAAGGTGTTCTTGGCGTTGGTGATGGCCTGGCGCTTGGCGGGCTGGCCGACCAGCACCTCGCCCTCCTCGGTGAAGGCCACCACCGAGGGCGTGGTGCGCGCCCCCTCCGCGTTCTCGATGACCTTGGGCTTGCCGCCCTCCATCACCGCCACGCACGAGTTGGTCGTGCCCAGGTCGATGCCGATGATCTTGCCCATTTCCCGTCTCCGTCCTCAGGTGTTCCCCTGGCCCGCGGCGGGTGCCGCCGGCTCCGCTGCCGCCATAGGTAGGCGCCCCGCCGCGGCTTTCAAGCCCCGCCCGTCTGCCCGGGCTCGCCCGTGCCGCCCTCCGCGGGCGGCTCGCCGCCGGCCTCGGCCCGCGGCCGCGCCACGATGACCATGGCCGGGCGCAGGAGGCGGTCGTGCAGCCGGTAGCCCTTCTGCACCACGTGCAGGATGGTGTTGGCCGGCTTGTCGGACTCCTGCGTCGCCATGGCCTCGTGCAGCGTGGGGTCGAAGGGCGTGCCGGGCTCCGGGGCGACCTCCGTGACCCCGAACTTCTCCAGCGCCTGCACGAGCAGCTTGAGCGTGAGCTCGGTGCCCTCGACCAGCTTGTCGAGCAGCACGGCCACGTCGTCGTGATCCTGGCGCGCGGCCTGCAGGCCGAGCTCGAGGCTGTCGCGCACGGGCAGCAGCGCCTCGACGAAGCGCTCCAGCGCGTAGCGCTGGGCCTGCGCGACGTCACGCTCGGCCCGCCGGCGCACGTTCTCGGCCTCGGCGCGGGCGCGCAGGTACTCGTTCCAGTTCTCGTCGGCCTTGCGGCGCGCGGCCTCGAGCTCGCGCCGCAGCGCCTCCACGTCGGCGGGCGCCTCGGCGCCCGCCCCCTCGGCCTGCTCCCGGTCCTCGCCGGCCGGGGCGGCCTGCGTCTGCGTCTTCTCCTGCTCCGTCATCGCTCGCTCGTCTCCTCGCGCCCGCGCGCGACCCGCGCGCCGGGCCGCGTCACCGGCGATATGGGGCTCAGGCCCGGGGATTCAAGGCCGCGCCGAGCAGGCGCGCCGTCACGTCGACGATGGGGATCACGCGGTCGTAGGCCATGCGCGTGGGGCCGATCACGCCGAGGACGCCCACCACGCGGCCCTCGACCGTGTAGGGGGCGCTCACCACGCTGCACTCGCCGAGCGGCTCGTAGCCCGACTCCTCGCCGATGAAGATCCGCACCCCCCGCGCGCGCACGCACTGGTCGAGCAGGTCCAGCAGGTCGCGCTTCTGCTCGAAGGCCTCGAAGAGCTGGCGCAGCTTCTCGACGTCCGAGAGCTCGCGGAAGCTCATGAGCTGGGTCTCGCCCGAGACCACGTAGTCCTCCTCCTCGGAGGGCGGCGCCACCAGGGCCCGGCGCCCCATCTCGATCGCCTCGTCCATGAGGCGGTTCATGTGCGCGCGCGTCTCCTCCATGTCGCGCACCAGCCGGGCGCGGATCTCCTCCAGCGTGAGCCCGGCGAAGTGCTCGTTCAGGTAGTTGCTGATCCGCTGCAGCTCCTCGGCGCCGTAGGGGCGGCCGGTGTCGATGACCCGGTTCTGGACCTCGCGCTCGTCCACGACCAGGATGGCCAGCGCCCGGTTGCCGGACAGCGGCAGGAACTCCACCTGCCGCAGGGCGCGGAACTCCGTGCGCGGCACGGTCACCACCCCGGCCATGCGCGTGAGCTCGCTCAGGAGCTCCGAGGCGCGCTCGGCGAGCTCGTGGGGGTCGGCCTCGGCGGCGGCCTCCTCGATTTCGGCACGCAGCCGCTCGACCTGGCGCTCGTCGAGGGGCTCGACCCGCAGCAGGCTGTCGACGAACAGCCGGTAGCCGCGCACCGTCGGGACGCGCCCGGCCGAGGTGTGGGGCGAGCGCACCAGCCCCATCTCCTCCAGGTCGGCCATGACGTTGCGCACCGTGGCGGGGCTGATGTCGAGCCCGCACTCGCGCGCGAGCGTGCGCGAGCCCACCGGCTGGCCCTCGCGGATGTAGCGCTCGACGAGGGTCTTCAGCAGGTGCTGGGCCCGCTCCGTCAGCGGGTAGTGCGTCTCGCCCTGCGCGCCCATGGCCTCCGGCCGCTGTTAGCACTCGAACCAACCGAGTGCTAAGCACGCACTCTAGCAGCGGCTTTCACGGCCTGTCAAGCGAGCCTGCTGGAGCATCCGCGCGCAACATGCTAGCTTTGCGAGGCTTTTCCGACCGAGGGGGGGCAGGTGTGACGGTTCCGGGGGGACGCTTCCGGCGCATCGGCCTCGTGGCCAAGCGCGAGGACCCGGCCGTGCCCGCGACCGTGCGGCGCGTGGCGGCCTTCCTGCGCGAGCGCGGCTGCGAGCTCCTCGCGGACGACTCCGCCGCCCCGCATCTGGCGGAGCTCGGCGTCCCGTCCTGCCCGCCCGGGCGGATGGGCTGCGAGGCAGACCTGGTGGTGGTCGTGGGCGGCGACGGCACCTTCCTCCACGCCGCCCGCGCGGTGGCCGACAGCGGCATCCCGCTCCTCGGCGTGAACCTGGGCCGCCTGGGCTTCCTGGTCGACGTCTCCCCCGACGAGATCCCGCAGCGCCTCGGCGAGGTCCTGGAGGGCAGCTACGTCGAGGACCGTCGCGCCCTGCTCCACGCCCGGGTGGTGCGCGACGGGACGGTGCTCCACGAGTCCGACGCCCTCAACGACGTGGTGGTGCACAAGGCCGACGTGGCGCGCATGATCGAGGTCGAGACCTGGATCGACGGGCGCTTCGTCTGCGCCCAGCGCGCCGACGGCCTGATCGTCTCCACCCCCACGGGCTCGACGGCCTACGCCCTCTCGGGCGGTGGCCCCATCCTCCACCCCTCGCTGGACGCGCTGGTGCTGGTGCCGATCTGCCCGCACACCCTGAGCAACCGGCCCCTCGTCGTGGGCGGCGCCAGCCGCGTCGAGATGGTCGTCGGGGGCTGGCACCACCCGGACGCGGCCGTCACCTGCGACGGCCAGGATCTGTTCCACCTCCAGCCGGGCGACCGCGTCGAGGTGGCGCGCCGCGACCCGCCGGTGCGCCTCATCCACCCGCCGGGCTACGACCCCTACGGGATCCTCCGGCGCAAGCTCGGCTGGCTGCGCTGAGCCGGCCCCGGCCGGCCCCGCGCAGCGGGGCACTTGCGTTGTGCCGCCGCCGGCCTACCATCAGGGCGTGCTCGTCCACATCGCCCTCCGCGACCTCGCCATCGTCGAGCGCCTGGAGCTGGCGCTCGGCCCCGGCATGACGGCCATCACCGGCGAGACCGGCGCTGGCAAGTCCATCCTGGTCGACGCCGTGGGCCTGGCGCTGGGCGACCGCGCCGAGCCGGGGCTGGTGCGCGCCGGTGCGGAGCGGGCCGAGGTGAGCCTGGTCTTCGACCTCGAGCGGGTGCCGGCGGCGCGCGCCTGGCTCGCCGAGCGCGAGCTCGACGAGGGCGCCGAGCTCGTGCTGCGGCGCACCGTCGGCGCGGACGGCCGCTCGCGCGGCTGGATCAACGGCCGCCCCGTCACCATGCAGGCGCTCCAGGAGCTGGGCGCGCTGCTCGTGGACGTCCACGGCCAGCACGCGCACCAGTCGCTGGTGCGCCCCGAGACCCAGCGCGAGCTGCTCGACGCCCACGGCGGCCACGGCGAGCTGCGCGCGGCGGTGGCCGAGGCGTGGGAGCGCTGGCGCGCGGCGCTGGGCGAGCTCGAGACCCTGGAGGGCGCGGGCGGCGGCCGCGACGAGCGCCTCGACCTGCTGCGCTACCAGACGGCCGAGCTGGAGACCCTCGGCCTCGACGCGGAGGGCATCGCCGCGCTCGAGGCCGAGCACCGGCGCCTCGCCCACGCGGGACGCCTCCTGGAAGGCGCGCGCGCCGCACTCGAGGGCCTCTACGAGGCCGAGGCGGCCAGCGCCCACGCCCTGCTCGCCCGCGCCGCGGGCGAGCTCGAGCGCCTCGCCGGCGTGGACCCGGCCCTCGAGGCCGCGCGCGCCCTCGTCGACGAGGCGCTGATCCGCGTGGACGAGGCGGCCGGCGCCCTGCGCGACTACCTCGACGGCCTGGAGCTCGACCCGGAGCGCCTGGCGGAGGTCGAGCGCCGCCTCGGCCAGCTCCACGACCTCGCGCGCAAGCACCGCGTGCGGCCGGAGGAGCTGCCGGCGGTGCTCGAGCGCCTGCGCGCCGAGCTCGACGCCCTGGAGTCGGCCGGCGAGCGCCTGGAGGCCCTGCGCGAGGAGGCGACGCGGGCCGAGGCGGCCTGGCGCGAGGCCGCGGCGCGCCTGGGCGAGGCCCGCCGGCGCACGGCGGCGGCGCTGTCCGAGGCGGTCACCGCGGCGATGGCCGAGCTCGGCATGGCCGGCGGCCGCTTCGGGGTGGCCGTCGAGCCGGCACGGGAGCCCGCGCGCCACGGCGCCGATGCGATCTCCTTCCGGGTCACGGCCAACCCGGGCCAGCCGCTGCGGCCGCTCGCGCGCGTGGCCTCCGGCGGCGAGCTCGCCCGCATCGCGCTCGCCTTCCAGATGATCGCCGCCGAGGCGAGCCCCATCCCCTGCCTCATCTTCGACGAGGTCGACAGCGGCGTCGGCGGCCGCGTGGCCGAGATCGTGGGCCGCGAGCTGCGGCGCCTCGGCGAGCGCCGCCAGGTGCTGTGCGTCACCCATCTGCCGCAGGTGGCGGCCTGCGCCCATCACCAGGTGCGCGTGGACAAGCGCCTCGCCCGCGGGCGCACGCGGGTCGAGGCGAGCCCGCTCGACGGCGAGGGCCGTGTCGAGGAGATCGCCCGCATGCTCGGGGGCCTGGAGGTGACGGAGCGCACCCGCGCCCATGCGCGCGAGCTCCTCGAGCGGGCGGCGCGGAGCCCGTCCGCGGGCGGCCCCTCGGCACGGCGTCGCCGCGCCGGCGCCTGAGCCTCCCCTCAGCCGCCCTCGCCGCGGGCGCGGCAGTCGGCGCAGACGCCGTAGATGTACAGGCAGTGGTCGGTCATCTCGTAGCCCGCCTTGCGGGCGATCGCCCGCTGCCGCGCCTCGATGGTCTCGTCGACGAACTCGTCCACCCGCCCGCAGCGCACGCAGACGATATGGTCGTGGTGCCCCCCGGCGTTGAGCTCGAAGACCGAGTGCCCGCCCTCGAAGTGGTGGCGCGTGACCAGGCCCGCCTGCTCGAACTGCGTGAGCACCCGGTAGACGGTCGCGAGCCCGATCTCCTCGCCCGCCTCCATCAGCGCCTTGTAGACGTCCTCGGCGCTCATGTGCCGCTGCTCGCCCTCGGCGCTGCGCTCGAGGATCTCCAGGATCTTCATCCGCGGCAGGGTGACCTTGAGCCCCGCCTTGCGCAGGTCCTGCGACTCCACGACGCTCCTCCTCCACGGCCTGCGGCGCCGGCGCGCCTCTGCTATCATGCGCCGCCGTCGCGGGGCCACCGTCGCCTTCAAATGAAAAAGCTTCTCATTGCTCTCGCTGCCATTGCAAGCGCGTCCGGCTGCTCGGTCTACAAGGTCGACGTCACGCAGGGAAATATCCTCACGCAGGAGATGGTCGACCGCCTGCGGCCGGGGATGACCCCGCGCCAGGTGCGCGCGGTGATGGGCACACCCCTCCTGCGCGACCCCTTCCACGCCGAACGCTGGGACTACGTCTACTGGCACCGCCCCGGCGACGGCGAGCCCGAAAGGCGCCGCGTGGCCCTGTTCTTCGAGGACGGGCGCCTGGCACGCATCGAGGGCGACCTGCGCCCGCGGCCCGAGAGCGAGGCCGGCGCGGGCCCCCGCTCGATCGAGCACGTGATCGAGGGCGAGGCCCCGCGGAAGCGCAAGCGCCCGTGGTACCGGCGCCTGTGGCCCTGGGGCGGGGACGAGGAAGGCTGAAGCGCCCCTCAGCCGCCGGCGCGGCCGCGCGCGGCGCGCTGGCGCCTCACCTCCTTCGGATCGGCCACGAGCGGCCGGTAGATCTCGACGCGGTCGCCGTCGCGCAGCGGCGCATCCAGCGCGGTCACCCGGTTCCAGACGCCCACCTTGTTGCGCCCGCCGAGCTCGATCTCGGGAAAGCGCTCCAGCACGCCCGAACGGCGGATGGCCTCCTCGACGGTGGCCCCGGCCTCGAGCTCGACCGGCACCAGCACCTGGACGTCGGGACGCGCGTAGGCGACCTCGACCTGGATGCGCTCAGGCGCGTGCCCGCCCATACACCTCCTCGGCACGCCGGCAGAAGGCGTCGACCAGCGTGTTGGCGATCTGCTGGAAGACCGGCCCGACCAGGAGCGAGAGCGCCGCGCTCGCGAACTCGAAGTCGAGGTCCAGCGAGACCCGGCAGCCGCGGTCATCGATCGGATCGAAGCGCCAGAAGCCCTCGAGGTGGCGGAAGGGGCCCTCGAGCAGGCGCATCTCGATCATCTTGTCGCGCTGCAGGCGGTTGAGCGTGGTGAAGGACCTGCGCACCGCGCCCTTGGCGATCTCGATGGTGGCGCGCACCTCGTCCTCCGTGCGCGAGTGCACCTTCGCGGACGCGCACCAAGGCAGGAAGTCCGGGTAGGACTCGATGTCGTCGACCAGCGCGAACATCTGCGCCGGCGAGTAGGGAACCAGGGCATTGCGGCTGATGGTGGGCATGTCTCAGAAGGCACCGACCGCATTGAGGAAGATGAGCACGATCCCCGCGGGCGCGACGTAGCGCAGCACCGCATGCCACAGGCGGAAGGCACGTCCGGGAAGCTCGATCTCCTCGCGCACGCTCGCCTCGCGCATGACCCAGGCGGCGAACAGCGCGATGGCGAGCCCACCCAGCGGCAGCATCACGTTCGAGGTCAGGTAGTCGAGGAGGTCGAAGAAGGTCCTGCCCCACAGCGTGTAGCCGCTCCAGGCGTTGAACGAGAGGACGGTGCCGATGCCGAGCAGCCAGGCGACCGTGCCGGCCCAGACGGCCGCCTCCACGCGGCGCATCCGGCGGCTCTCGATGAGCCAGGCCACGGCCGGCTCGATCAGCGAGATCGCCGAGGTCCAGGCGGCGAAGACCAGCAGCAGGAAGAACAGGCTCCCGAACAGGGCGCCTGCCGGCATGTGGCCGAAGGCGAGCGCCAGCGTCTTGAAGATCAGGCTCGGCCCCTGATCAGGCGCCAGCCCCTCGCCGAAGACGATCGGGAAGATGGCGAGCCCCGCCAGCAGCGCCACGGCCGTATCGGACATCGCCACGGTGAAGGTGGTGCGCGGGATGGAGGCGTGCTGAGGCAGGTAGGAGCCGTACATCATGATCGCCCCCATGCCGAGGCTGAGGCTGAAGAAGGCCTGCCCCATGGCCGCGAGCACCGCCTGCCCCGTAAGGGCCGAGAAGTCGGGCTTGAACAGGAAGGCCACCCCGCGGGCGAAGTCGCCCTGCGCCATGGCGTAGCCGACGAGCAGCAGCAGGAGCAGGAACAGTGCCGGCATCAGGAAGCGCACGGCGCGCTCCAGCCCGTGCTCCACGCCCCGCGCCACCACGACCATGGTCAGCGCCATGAAGATGGTGTGCCAGGCGAGCAGCCGCTCGGGATCGGCGACGAGGGCGCCAAAGACCTGCTCCACCCCCTCGCGCGTGATGCCGTCGAAGACGCCCACCGCCGCGCGCACCGTGTAGGCCAGGGTCCAGCCCGCGATCACGCTGTAATAGGACAGGATCAGGAAGCCGGCGACGATCCCGAGCCAGCCGAGCAGGGTCCAGGCGCGGGGGGCGCGCTCCTCCTCGGCGAGAATGCGCATGGTGTTGACGGGGCTGTGGCGCCCGCGCCGGCCGAGCATGACCTCGGCCATCATCACGGGCCAGCCGAGGAGGAGCACGCAGGCGACGTAGACCAGCACGAAGGCGCCGCCCCCGTTCTCGCCGGCCACATAGGGAAATTTCCAGACGTTTCCGAGGCCGACCGCCGATCCCGTGGCCGCCAGGATGAAGGCGAGCCGCGAGGACCAGTGCCCGTGCATCGAGCTGCGCGCCATCCGGACCCCCCTGCCGCTCTCCGGCCTCCAGGCAGCTCCCCCGGTGCCGCCCATCGAGGCGCGGCCATTGTCCGCGAATCGCCGACCCCGCTCAACCGCACCCGCCGCGGCGGGCTAGAATGGGCCGATGGCGAAGCAGTCGGGCAAGGGAAAGGGCACCAAGGGCCAGCCGCCGGCGACCATCGCCGTCAACCGCAAGGCCCGCCACGACTACCTCATCGAGGAGCGGCTGGAGGCCGGCATCGCCCTCGAAGGCTGGGAGGTCAAGGCCCTGCGCGCCGGGCGCGTGCAGCTCAAGGAGAGCTACGTCCTCGTCAAGGACGGCGAGGCCTGGCTCTTCGGCGCCCACATCTCGCCGCTGCCCTCGGCCTCCACCCACGTCCAGCCCGACCCGACGCGCACCCGCAAGCTCCTGCTGCACCGCGCCGAGATCGCCCGGCTGGCCGGGGCCGTCGAGCGGCGCGGCTACACCGTGGTGCCGCTCTCCATGTACTGGAAGCGCGGCAAGGCCAAGGTCGAGATCGCCCTCGCCCGCGGGCGCAAGGCCCACGACAAGCGCGCCCGCGCCAAGGAGCGCGACTGGCAGCGCGAGAAGGCGCGGCTGCTCAAGTCCGGGGCGTGAGACCCCGCTGCCGGCGAAACTCCGGCCCGCGCGGCGGGTCCAAGAGGCTGGTCCGCCTCCCGGCCCCGCGCACGGGGCCCTGGAAAGGGCCGGGGTGCACCCTTATACTTATTTGGTGACTCCCGGAAGGGGGCGACCTGGGTTCGACGCGGTTCGCGAAACCCGAGGTGCATGCCGAGGCGCGAGTCCTCGTTAATCCCTCGCACGGCAAAATAGCTGCCAACGACGACGCTTACGCTCTGGCCGCGTAAGACGGCCAGCCCCTGACCGGTCCGTGCTCGTGCGGCCGGAGCCCTTCGGGGCGCTCAGGGGACGACGCTCACGAGCTCGCGGTGAGGCCTGCCCGGGGCCGATCCGTCAGAACCCATCCGGGCTCGCCGCCTGGAACCCTGCCCGCCGGGTCGCCAGGCGGCCAGAAGCAAAGGCGCGGCTAAGCATGTAGATCCGAGGGCGTAGGTTCCGCGGACGGGGGTTCGATTCCCCCCGCCTCCACCAACACCACCCGGTTGCGCGCCTCTCTCATTCCGCACCCACCTCGCGGGCGCGCGACCTTGTCGTGCGTCCCTTCCGTGTGTCCGCGGTCGAAGACCATGTAAGTCACGCGATCCACGGGCAGTGGCGCGAGCGCCGTGCTGCTACCCTCCCGCCGGCCCCCTGCCCGTTGAGAATGCATCCATTTTGCCTCCATAATGGAGGCCTCCGCGCCGACTACCGGAGAAAACCCGCTATGGCAACCGTCACGATCAAGAACCTGCCGGACGACCTCTACGCGCGCCTCAAAGCCGCTGCGAAGGCACACCACCGCTCCATCAACGGCGAGATCATCCACTGCCTCGAAGCGGCGCTCATGCCGCAACGCGTCGATCCCGCGGAACGCCTCGAACGGCTGCGCCGGGTCAGGGTCCGGATCCCGCCCGATGCGATCACCCCGGAGGCGGTGGACGAGGCCATCGATGAGGGGCGTCCGTGATCGTCGCCGACACGAACGTCATTGCCTATCTGGTCCTGGAGTCTCCGTACACCGCCCTGGCGGCCGACCTGTACGCCCGGGACCCCGAGTGGGCGGTGCCCCTTCTCTGGCGCAGCGAGCTCCGCAGCGTCCTGATCCACTATGTGCGCCAAGGGCACCTCTCCCTCTCCCAGGCGATTCGGATCCAAAGAGAGGCCGAAAACGTTTTTCGCGAGCACGAATACGACGTCCCCTCGCCGGAGGTTCTGCGCCTCAGCGCCGAAAGCGGGTGCTCGCCTTACGACTGCGAGTTCGTCGCCCTGGCGCACGCGCTCGGGGTGCCGCTGATCACCATGGACAGGAAGCTCCATGCCGCCTTTCCCGAAACCTCGCGGCTGCTGCGTCTGTCACGCTGACGCGTCCCAAGCACTGCCAGTGCTCTCGCGGGACGCCGCCCCGTGACGCGTGCGGCGAGGTGGCGCGGGGAGGCCCCGGTCCGCGCTTTTCCCGGCATCGCTTGTACTGCACGTTGCCTAGCGGGAAGCGCCGCCCAACGGCACGACCGCCAGCACGACACCCCTGTGGCGCAGCGCCACCCGCCGCCCGAGCAGCTCGGCGTCGCCGCGGAAGACGCCCCCCAGGACGAGGCGGTCACCCGCGACGTCGGCCTTCGTCCACCCGAAGTCCGGCGGCCCGTGCGTCCGCTCCAGCCGCGGCAACGCGAGGCGCCGGCGCACGGCAGCCGTCTCCGGATCCAGGATGAGCGCGCGATGCGCCGTGACCGCCACCACCCGGCCCGTCTGCGCGACGAGCCCGATGGGCGCTCCCGTGCACCTCGGAACCTCGCGCAGCCAGCGCAGCCCGCCCGCCGCCTCCCACGAGGCGAGGAAGCAGTGGCCGTCCGTTTCGGACGTCTCGTCCGCCACGAGCCGCATATGCCCGGCGCGGATGGCGTGCCGGTAGCGGCCGAAGACGAAGGCGCGCCCGGAGGGATCGGTGGCGAGCAGGGGCATCACCTCGATCCACGCCGGATCCATGCCCTGCGCGCCGGTGCTCACCCCCACGTGCAGCGCGTCGGGCGCGAGCGTGGTGAGCGAGAGCAGCTTGCCATCGGCGTCCAGACGCACCACCAGCGCCGCAGTCAGCCCGGGCATGGGCTGCGCCCGGAGCAACTGCCGCAGCGCTTCGAGTGCCGCAGGCGGCAGGCCACCGTCCGGGCCGGCACGGAAGGGCAGGTCTTTCAGCGCCGGGCTGCGCACCTCCGTGCCGTTCACGCGGACCCTTCCCCAGAAGTGGGCCACGCCCCAAACGCCGTCGGGCGCCGGCGCAAGCCCGTGGCCCGGTGTCCATTCGAAGTTTGCGCCTGGCCCGGCGAGGACGAAGTCCCTCGCCCACCGTCCGGGCCAGGCGATCCGTGCGGCCGACGCCTGCCCGCTCCGTTCCGCTCCGCGCGCCACGTAGGGCCACTCCTTCGCGGGCGCGAGCGCCAGCGCCGCCGTTCCGTCGTCCGCCTCCGCGATCCGGGCCGTCCCCCGCCGGTCCACACGCGCCAGGTAGTAGCGGCCGATGGGCCGCTCCGGCCGGTTCACCGGACCCGTCGCCCAGGCGCCGCCGTTCTGCGGCACGATGTCGCTGATCGCGTAGGCGTTCCGTCCGCCCTGGGCCAGGTCCCCCGGCAGTGAGGTCAGCCACGCGGCACCCTCGGGCGTCCACAGGCCGAGCACGGCCGTGCCCGTGGCGCTGTGCCCGTCGGCGCGCACCGGGATGAACACCGGCGGCGTCTCGGGATTCGCCTGGATCGGCGGTGGCGGCACGACGGCGAACCAGACCGCCTCGCCGTCGGCCGCGAGCGCCGTCAGCGCCGTGGCGCGTTCGACCACCAGCAGCCGCCCGCCCGCTTCCGCCGCCGCAGCCGCCGTGACGCTCGCCCACAGCACGAGCAGCGCCGCCCCGATGGCCCGGGCCGGGCCGGCACGCCCCCGATACCTGACGGCTCCCACCGTTCGCATCACGCTTCGCCCCTCTTGATCATCCGCGCACCGCCTTCCCTCTCAAGCGCCCCGTCCGGCGGCACGGCCTCAGCATGTGAGGTGGAGCGCCGCCGCGACCGCCCCCGACCGGCACGCGAGGCGGTTGAACTCGGCAACGGCCTCGCGCGTGGGCAGCGCGCGCACCTCCATGCCGCGCGCCTCGAGGGCGGCACGGGTCTCCTCCGGCACCGCCATGCGACCATGGTAGCCTGTGCCGACGACCAGGATCCCGGGCGGCTCGTCGAGCAGCGGCTCCAGATCCTCGACCGCGAGCGAGTGGCCCTCGGCGCGCCACCAGGGACTGTGCACGGTGCCGTCGGCGCGCACGATCACGTCGCGCCGGTACTCGCGCCCGCCGATGCGGATGTGCCCGAAGCCGTAGTCCTCGATCACGGCACCGCCTCCGGCGCGAGCCGCCAGTGCCGGCGCGCGCGTTCCGGATCGAGGCGCCACAGGCCCGCGCGCCGCACCGCCGCCAGCGCCGCCTCGTGCTCGGCCTCGGTCAGCGGCCGGTCGAGCGGCGGCGCCTCCCAGGCGCGGTAGCAGGGACGGTACTGGTCCATGAGGTTGAGATAGGTGTCGGCCGAGATCTCCCGCGCCAGGAAGGCGGCCACCGCTTCGGTGCCGGCGGCGCCGCCCGGCAGGACCAGGTGGCGCACCAGCAGGCCGCGACGCGCGAGACCATCGGCGCCGATGACGAGGTCGCCCACCTGGCGGTGCATCTCGCGCACCGCGGCGCGGTTGACGGCCACGTAGTCGCGCACGCGTGACAGCCGGCGCGCCTGGCGCTCGTCACCGTACTTCATGTCCGGCATGTAGATGTCGACGATGCCGTCGAGCAGCGCCAGCGCCTCGGGGCTATCGTAGCCGCCGGTGTTGTAGACGATGGGCAGGCGCAGACCACGCCGGGCGGCGATCGCCACGGCGCCGATCACCTGTGCCACCACGTGGCTGGGCGAGACCAGGTTGATGTTGTGGCAGCCCCGGGCCTGCAGCTCCAGCATGAGGCCGGCGAGCTCCTCCTCGTCCAGCTCGCGGCCCTCGCCCCGCTGGCTGATCTCCCAGTTCTGGCAGTAGAGGCAGCGCAGGTTGCACCATGAGAAGAAGATGGTGCCGGATCCGTTCCAGCCGCGCAGCGGCCGCTCCTCGCCGTGGTGCGGGCCGGCTCCGTGCACCCGCGCCCGCGCCCCCGTGCGGCAGACCGCGCCCCGGTGCGTGCGCAGCCGGTCGATACGGCAGTAGCGCGGGCACAGGTCGCAGGCGCGCAGCCGCTCGCGCGCGGCCTGCGCGCGGCGATCGAGCTCGCCGCTCTCGAGCAGCGCCAGGTAGGCCGGCCACGTCGCGGCGCTTGCAGCGCTTCCCTTCACGGCCCCTCTCCCGGCTCCCCGTGAAATTCTAGCGCCCGGCTCGAGCCGCCGGAGCACGGATGTCGGCCGCGCAGGGCACATCGCGCGCCTCGCGCGCGGCATGCGACAACGCGCCGCATTCCGGCGCCCGCAGCCCTCCGCTAGTCTGCCGGCCCGGTCGAAGCAGCCGGGAGGGAAGGCATGCACCGCCACGTGCGTCTCGACCCGCGCGGCCTGCTCGCGGCGGCGGCCCTGCTGGCCGGCCCCGCGGCGGCCGGCGCCGACGCGACGCCCGCCGCGGGCGCGGACGAGGGCGACGTCATCACGGTCACCGCCTCGCGCGTGGAGCGCCGCGCCCGCGAGGTGCCGGCCGCCATCACCGCCATCGACGCCAACCGCATCGAGCAGACCCAGATGCTCAACGTGAAGGAGGCGATCACGGGCACGCCCGGCGTCCTCATCGACTCCAAGAACGGCGGCTACGACGTGCGCCTCATCATCCGCGGCGCCGGCCAGAAGGCCAACTACGGCGTGCGCGAGATCATGGTGCTGCGCGACGGCGTGCCCATGACGGACCCCGACAGCTTCTCGCGCTTCGACTTCATCGACACCCAGGACATCGAGCGCATCGAGATCACCCGCGGCCCCGGCAGCCTCTACGCCGGTGGCGCCGCCGGCGGGACCGTGCACATCATCTCGCGCTCGGTCTTCGACGCCACCAACCGCGTGCGCCTCGGCCTCGGCGCCCACGGCGCGCGCACGGCGCACGCGCGCCACGGCTGGATGGCGGGCGAGTCCGACGCCCTCGCGCTGAGCGTCTCGCGCCGTGTCCTGGGCAACGCCTGGCGGCACTGGAACAAGTTCGACACCACGCAGATCGGCCTCAAGCACGGCCGCCTGCTCGCCGACGGCGGCACCTGGGAGACCGAGCTCAGCTACTCCGAGGCCGACCTGCAGCTGCCGGGCTCGCTCGACCAGACCCTGTTCGAGGAGTACCGCCGCACCGGCACCGTCGAGGCCACACAGGATCCCTGGAAGCACAAGGGGCGCTACTCGCGCATCTGGTTCCTCACCTCCCGCCTCGAATGGAGCCAGGGACGGCTCACCTTCAAGCCCCGCGTCTACGCCAACCGCTGGGAGCATTTCCACCCGGTCACCGGCACCATCAACGTCAACCCGGGCACCACGGTGCTGGGCACCGACCTGGAGCTCGCCTGGGAGCACCGTGCCGCCGGCGCGCCCGCGCAGCTCGTCGGCGGCGTGACGGTGCGGCTCGACGACACCGACGCCTCGCGCAAGTACAAGTACGCCGACGTGGCCACGGGTTTCGGGGGCCGCATCACCGCGACCCTGTCCGACCGCACCGGCGACCTCATGTCCACCCAGCGCGCGCGCATCCTCCTGTGGGGCCTCTACCTGCAGGAGACCCTGCGGCCCGCGCCGCGCTGGCTGGTGGACATCGGCGTGCGGGTGGACCGCGCGCGCTTCGACATCCGCACCGACCAGACCTGGCGCTACGACTACGCCAAGGGCACCTATGTGCTGGATCCGGACGTCATCCGCGTCGACCGCGCCTTCTGGCTCGCCTCGCCGCGCCTCGGGGTGAGCCGCCGCCTGAACGACACCCTCAGCCTCTACCTCTCGCTCGCGCAGGCGAGCCAGGTGCCTTCCGAGAACGAGCTGCGCAAGAACGCCGCGCTCGACCCCGCCACCGTGCGCAATGCCGAGATCGGCCTCAAGGGGCGCGCGTCCGGCTGGCGGCTGGACCTCGCCCTCTACCGCATGCGCGCCACCGACGAGATCGTGGCCGTCCTCGACGCCGGGGGCGACACCACCTTCCAGAACGCCGGCGAGACCCGCAAGCTCGGCCTCGAGCTCAGCGGCCGCCTGCGGCTGGCGCGGCGCTGGTGGCTCGGCCTCGACTACGCCTGGAGCGACTACACCTTCGAGCGCTTCACCGAGGTGCTGAGCGGGGTCTCCTTCGACCGCTCCGGCAAGCGCATCCCCTACGTGCCCCGTCACCAGTGGTCCGTGAGCATGGAGTACGAGCACCCCTCCGGCTTTCACGCCAGGATCCAGTCCGACAGCTGGGGCAGCTACCACATCGACAACGCCAACTCCGAGACCTACGGGGGCTACCGCTGGGTGACGAGGCTCGCGCTCGGCTTCCGGCGCGGGCCACACCGCCTGCTCCTGACGGTCGACAACCTCTTCGACGACCGCTACGCCGTCGAGGTCAAGAAGAGCACTTACCGGGCCGGGGGCACCTGGCGCGAGAAGCACTACTACTACCCGGCCGCGCCACGCGCGGTGATGCTCACCTACCGCTACGAGCTGGGGGAGACGCGCCGATGAGGCGGCGACGGATCATGGCGGCGCTCGCGCTCGCCGCATCGCTCGCCGCCGGCTGGCCCGCCCGCGCCGGCGGCCCGGCGGCGGATCCCGCCTGCGAGGGCGTGCCGTGGCTGGAGCGGCTGCCCGGGCGCGAGCGCACGCGCGCCACCTACCGCCTCGCGGGCGGACCCGTGGAGGGGCTCGAGGCGCGCATCGAGCCGCCCGAGGGGCGCACCCCCTTCCCCCACGGCCTTCTCGAGCCGGATCCGCCCCGCCCGCCCGCCGTCCACCTGGCGGATGGGCGCCTGGTGGTCGAGCGCGGCACCCGGGGCAACTACCACTGGCTGGAGGTCACCGGCACGGCGGCCGACGGCACGCGCGTGCGGGCGGCGACAGCGCACTATTTTTCCGGCCACGGCCCGGCACCCACCACGCTGCTCGGCCGTCCGCGCCCCGGGCTTGCGCTGCTGCCCGATCCCCTGCCCCGCGAGCACGCCCGCTACCGCGCGGGCGAGCAATGGCCCTTCATGGTCGTACTCGACGGCCGACCCGTCGGGGGTTTGGAGGTCGCGCTCTGCACGGGCGGCCGCCTCCTCGGCCGCTGGCGCAGCGACGCCGCCGGCCGCGTGCGCGTGCGCTTCCCGACGGACGCCCCGCTCCACGCCGCGCAGGGACGTCACGGGCGCCACCGCGCCGCGCCCTTCCGGCTCGTCGCCCGCGCCACCGATGCGGGCGGCACGCGCCACGCCGCGAGCTTCGCCTACACCCTGCACGCGCCCGTCACGGAGACACGCAGCGGCGGCGCGGGGCTCGGCGCGCTGCTGGCCGGGGCGGGCCTGGGCATCCTCGCCCTGCGCCGCCGCGGCGGGAGGGCCGAGCGATGACCCTCACGGCCTGGCGCACCCTCGTCCAGGGCCTCATGCTCGCGCTCACCGTGTGGGGCGCCGTGATCGTCGGCCATTACTCGGCCGAGAAGCTCTCGCGGGCCCTGCCCGCGCTCGCCTGCGCCCACGACAGGCAGAACGGCGCCTACTGCGTGCTGGTGCCGCTGCAGCACCAGATGCACCACCGGGTCGGCGAAAGCCTGACGCAGGGCCTGCAGCTCACCGCCGACACGCTGCTCGCCCCGCTCCTCACCCTCGCCGCCTTCCTCACCTTCTACCTCGTGCTGGGCAAGGCCTTCTGCGGCTGGGTGTGCCCGCTCGGCACCGTGCAGGAATGGCTGCACCGCCTCGGCCGGCGGCTCGGCGCGCCCCTGCAGCGCCTCGCGCCCGAACGCGCCCGCCGCCTGCGCTGGGTCAAGTGGGCGGTGCTGCTCACCCTCGTGCTCGGGCTGCCGCTCGTCTCCGGCCTCGGGCTGCTGCCGCACGACTTCCGCGATCCCTTCTGCCAGGTCTGCCCCTCGCGCATCGTGAGCAGCCTGCTCACAGGCGACACCACCCAGCTCGCGCTGCGCCACGACAGCGTCTGGGCGACCGCCCTCGGGCTGGCCGGCAACGTCCTCACCGGGCTGGTGCTGGTGGCCGCGCTCGCCTGGCGCCAGCCCTTCTGCCGCGTCTGCCCCCTGCTCGCCCTCAACGCCGCCTTCCAGCGCCTGGGCCTGATGCGGCTCGACAAGCGCGCCCACGACCGCTGCGGCCGGTGCGGCATCTGCGTGCGGGCCTGCCCCATGGACATCGGCGAGATCGCCTCGCGGCACGGGCGCGCGGCCTTCGTGGAGGACTGCACGCTCTGCGGGCGCTGCGCCGAGTTCTGCCCCGACGACGACGTCATCCGCCTGCGCTGGGGGCCGTGGACCTGGTTCCGCTCGGCCCGCGCCTACTACCGGCGGCGCCTGCGCGCGGGCAGCCCCGACGGCACGCCACGCGGCCAACGGGGCGGCCGCCGTGACGCCGGGGAGGCCCGGACGTGACGGCGCCCGGGGCGGCCGGGCCAGTGGACGTGGCGGCGGCCTTCGGCCTCGGGGTCTCGATGGGCGCGAGCGCCTGCGTCCTCGCCTGCCTCCCCTACGCCGGGCTCTGGGTCGTGGGCCACGCGGGCCGCGTCCGCACCGACCTTGTGTGGTTCTCGGCCGGACGCGTGGCCGCCTACACCCTGCTCGCCGCCGGCGCCGCCACGCTGGGCAGCGCGGTGGCCGGCACGCTCGCCCTCGGCCTCGGCCGGGCGGCGCTCGGCGCCGCCGCCATCCTTGCCGGTCTCTGGCTCTGGCACGACCGCGCGCCCGCCGGCGCGTCCGCGCCTGCCTGCCACGTCCGGCGTGTGGACGGTGCCGGGCGACGCTGGCACCCCTTCGCGCTCGGCGCCGCGCTCAGCCTCACGCCCTGCGCCCCGCTCGCCGCCGTCCTCGCCCATGCCGCACAGGCGGCAAGCACCCGCACCGGGCTCGCCGTCGGCCTGAGCTTCGGCCTCGGTGCGGTCCTCTCGCCGCTGCTGCTCCTGCTGCCGGCCCTCGCCGGCGCGCGCGAGCGCCTCGGGCGGGCGCTCGCACGCCACGGCCTTCTCCTCCGGCGCGTGCCGGCGGCGCTGCTTGTCCTCCTCGGGGCCGTGCGGCTGGCGCAGGCCTGGACGGGCGGCGGCTGAGGCCGGAGCCACGCGGACGCGCCATGGGCACGCTGGCGGACCTGCTGCGGGCGCACCTCGACCACGCCATCCTCGTGGTCCTGGGCTCGATGAGCTTCGTGCTCGTCTGGCTCGTTACCGAGCGCCTGCTCTACCTGAGGCGCGTCGACCCCGGCGCCTTCCCCTCGCGGGAGGCCCTGGAGATCGCGCTCACGCGCCATCTCACGGCCATCGCATCCATCGGGGCCAGCGCCCCTTTCGTGGGCCTGCTCGGCACCGTGCTCGGCATCCTCGTCACCTTCCACGACCTCGGCACGAGCGAGCGGGTCGACGTCCGCACGGTCATGGTGGGACTCGCCCTGGCGCTGCAGGCCACCGCCCTGGGTCTTGTGGTCGCCATCCCGGCGGTGCTCGCCTACAACGGACTGTCGCGGCGGGTGGAAGTGCTGCTCGCACGGCGGCGCGAGGGTGCGGGGACGGAGGGCTGAGCCGTGCGAGCAGCACTTCCACCCGCCGCGAC
>WFOW01000052.1 GCA_015487895.1 Gammaproteobacteria bacterium
GGCCTTGGTGACCCACGGATGCTCGATGGCCTCGCCTTCCTCCATGCCCAGCTTCTGCATCAGGGCCGAGACGCGCTCCGAGGCGAAAATGCGCATCAGATTGTCCTGCAGGGAGAGATAGAAACGGCTGGAGCCGGGATCGCCCTGGCGTCCCGAGCGGCCACGCAACTGGTTGTCGATGCGCCGCGACTCATGACGCTCGGTGCCGATGATGTGCAGCCCGCCACTGGCCAGCACCTGGTCGTGACGCCGCTGCCAGTCCTCGCGGATTTTCTCGATCTGCTCGTCGCTGGGATTCTTGAGGGCCGCGATCTCGGCCTCCAGGCTGCCGCCCAGCACGATGTCCGTGCCGCGCCCGGCCATGTTGGTGGCGATGGTCACCGCCCCCGGACAACCCGCCTGGGCCACGATCTGCGCCTCCTTCTCGTGGTACTTGGCGTTGAGGACCTGGTGCGGGATGCCCGCCTTGCGGAGCAGCTTCGAGAGGTGCTCGGAGGCCTCGATCGAGGTGGTGCCCACCAGCACCGGCTGCCCCTTGGCGTGGCGCTCGCGGATGTCCTCGATGATGGCGTCGAACTTCTCGCGCTGCGTGAGGAAGACGAGGTCCGGCAGGTCCTGCCGGATCATCGGCTTGTGGGTGGGGATCACCACCACCTCGAGGCCGTAGATCTGCTGGAACTCGTAGGCCTCGGTGTCGGCCGTGCCCGTCATGCCCGCCAGCTTCTCGTACTGGCGGAAGTAGTTCTGGAAGGTGATGGAGGCGAGCGTCTGGTTCTCGCGCTGCACCGGCACCCCCTCCTTGGCCTCGATCGCCTGGTGCAGGCCCTCGGACCAGCGCCGCCCGGGCATGGTGCGGCCCGTGAACTCGTCGACGATCACCACCTCGCCGTTGCGCACGATGTAGTGCACGTCGCGCTGGTAGAGCGCGTGCGCGCGCAGCGCCGCGTTGAGGTGGTGCAGGAGCTGGATGTGGCGCGGGTCGTAGAGGCTCTCGCCCTCGGGCAGGAGCCCCGCCTCGGTCAGCAGCTCCTCGACCTTCTGGTGGCCGGCCTCGGTGAGGTAGACCTGCTTGAGCTTCTCGTCGACGGTGTAGTCGCCCTCGCCCTCCTCGCTCTCGGCGCGCCTGAGGCGCGGGACGATCTTGTCGATGCGCACGTAGAGCTCGGGATCGTCCTCGGCCGGACCGGAGATGATGAGCGGCGTGCGCGCCTCGTCGATGAGGATGGAGTCCACCTCGTCGACGATGGCGTAGTGCAGCCCGCGCTGGACCTTCTCCTCGAGGGAGTAGGCCATGTTGTCGCGCAGGTAGTCGAAGCCGAACTCGTTGTTGGTGCCGTAGGTGATGTCGGCGGCATAGGCCTCGCGGCGCGTCACGGGCCGAAGCGCCCGGAAGCTCTCGTCCTCGGCGCGGTGCTCCGGGTCGTAGAGGTAGGATGCGCTGTCGGGGCCGAGCCCCCCCGAGGAGTTGATCACGCCCACGCTGAGGCCGAGGGCGCGGTAGACCGGTCCCATCCAGCGCGCGTCGCGCCGGGCCAGGTAGTCGTTGACCGTGACGACGTGCACGCCCTTGCCGGGCAGGGCGTTGAGATAGGCCGCGAGCGTCGCCACCAGGGTCTTGCCCTCGCCGGTGCGCATCTCGGCGATCTTGCCGTCGTGCAGCACCATGCCGCCGATGAGCTGCACGTCGAAGTGGCGCATGCCGAGGGTGCGGCGCGCCGCCTCGCGCACCACGGCGAAGGCCTCGGGCAGGAGCTGGTCGAGGGTCTCGCCTTTCTCGAGCCGCTCGCGGAACTCGCCGGTCTTGGCCCGCAGAGCCTCGTCGGAGAGCGCCCGAACCTCGCCCTCGAGCGCGTTGATGCGCTCGACCACCTTGCCGTAGCGCCTGAGCAGCCGCTCGTTGCGGCTGCCGAAGACCTTCCTGACGACCTTGTGGAGCATGGAGTTCCCTGGCCGATCTGTAAGATCGGGAATGATAGCCCAAGTTCCCGTCCCCGCGGCAGCGCCGGGTCCGGGAGAGGGGCGGCGCGCGGCTCAGCGCCGTGCCGTGCGGATGTAGCGGAGGGGGTTGACCACGCGGCCCCGGTAACGGACCTCGAAGTGGACGTGCGGGCCGGTGGAGCGGCCGCTGCTGCCCATGAGGGCGATGGTCTGGCCCTTCTGCACGCGGTCGCCGACGCGCACCAGGTTGCGCAGGTTGTGGGCGTAGCGGGTGACGTAGCCGTCGCCGTGGTCGATCTCGACCATGAGGCCGTAGCCGTAGCGCTCGCCCGACCAGGTGACGATCCCGCTCGCCACCGCCACCACCGGAGAGCCCAGCCTGCCGGCGAAATCCACCCCGCGGTGGTGCTCGCGCCTGCCGGTGAAGGGGTCGGTGCGCCGCCCGTAGTACGAGGAAAGCCAGCCCCGGCGCACCGGGCGGCCCGCGGGCGAGGCCTCGCGCCGCAGACGGCGCTCCATGAGCAGCTCCTCCAGCACGGCGAGCTGGCGCTCGCGGTCCTCGATCTGGCGCGCCAGCCGGTCGATGGCGGCGAGCAGCTCGGGCGCCGCCTCGCCCTCCTCGGCCGTGGCCGCGGCGGGGCCGCCCTGGGCGGGCGGGCGGCTGAAGTCGAACTCGCCGCGGTCGAGCTCGGCCATCTCCGTCAGGCGCCGGCCGAGGGCGTCGAGGCGCATGACGTGGGCCTGCATGCGCCCGAGGCGCAGCGCCAGGGCGTCCAGCTCGGCACGGGTGCGCGCGCGCAGGGCCTCGAGGGCGCGATCCTGCTCGGCGAGGCGCTCGGCCCAGCGCCCGGCCACCTCCGCCGGCACGGTGCCCGCACTCGCCAGCCCCAGGCGGTATCCGCCATAGAGGAGCGCGCCGGCCACCGCCGCGAGCACCACCGCCGCCGCCAGCCACACGCGCGGCTGGGCGAGATCCAGGCTCGCACGCGGACCGTGCCGCTTTGTCAGCAGGATCAGGTTCATCTGGAGCCTCTGATCAACCCGCCATGCGGATTGATCAGCACCAAGGTGCTTCGCGACCGTTTTGATTGCTTCCTGTACTGCCATGCACTTCCGTGCGCATGGACCGTCCCGCGGCCGTCCCCGGCCGCGGGGAAGCTCTGAAAAACCGGATTTTTCAGAGCTTCCATCTGCTATGCTAGCCTCGTGTCCCCTAGACAAGGACCGCGAGCGGTGTCCCGCGACACCACCCCCACCCACTGGCGCCGCGCGGCGGGCCTCCTCGACGGCGGCGCCCTCGAGCGCCTCGTGCGGCGTGCCCGCCGCCTGGAGGCCCTCCAGCGCGAGGCCGCGGCGCACCTCGGCCTGCCGCTGGCCGAGCACGTGCGCGTCGCCGACGTGCGCGAGGGCACGCTCGTGCTCGTCGCCGACGGCCCGGCCTGGGCCGCCCGCGCCCGCTTCCATGCCCGCCCGCTCGCCGCCCACCTCGGGCGGCGCTTCGGCCTGCGGCTCGCGCGCACGCGGGTGC
>WFOW01000053.1 GCA_015487895.1 Gammaproteobacteria bacterium
GCGAGGGTCGGGAGGCGAGGGTCGGGAGGCGAGGGTCGGTGCGCGCTCCGCGCGCGGCCTTTTCCGCGGGCGGGTTACGGCTAGCAGGTTCGGTCACCCGTCACCCGGAACCCGTCTCCCGTCCACTCCCGCGAAGCGGCGAGAGACGAGGGTCGGGAGACGAGATTTTCCCGTCACCTGTCTCCCGTCTCCCGCGCACTCCCGCGAAGCGGGCGGGGCTGGAAGCCCCTCCCACAGGCGGCTTACGGTTTGCGGGCTGCGGTTCACAGTAACCTGCACACCGTAACCCGTCTCCCGCCACCCGTCTCCCGTAACCCGCACCCCCACCGAGTTGAAAGTGCCCGGGCACGGCCGCATCATCGGGCCGAGAAAGACCGGTCAGCGGCCAGGAGGCGGCGGATGGACGCGGAGCGCATGGAGCCCGGCCAGGGCGATGCCCTGCTGATCGTCGACGTCCAGAATGACTTCCTTCCGGGCGGGGCCCTGCCGGTGCCCGAGGGCGATGCCGTGGTGCCGGTGCTCAACCGCTGGATCGGGCGCTTCACGGCCCGGGGCCTGCCGGTCTACGCCACGCGCGACTGGCACCCCCCCGACCATTGTTCCTTCCGGGAGCAGGGCGGGCCGTGGCCGCCGCACTGCGTCGCCGGCACCGAGGGCGCGGCCTTCGCGCCGGGGCTCAAGCTGCCGCCGGACGCCGTGATCGTCTCCAAGGCGACCGAGCCCGACCGGGAGGCCTACTCCGGCTTCGAGGGCACGGACCTCGCCGAGCGCCTGCGCGCGCAGCGCGTGCGGCGGCTCTTCGTCGGCGGCCTCGCCACGGACTACTGCGTGCTGAGCACCGTGCGCGACGCCCTGCGCGAGGGCTTCGAGGTGGCGCTGATCGAGGACGCCGTGCGCGCCGTCGACGTGCAGCCGGGCGACGGCGCGCGGGCGCTGGAGGAGATGCGCCGCCTCGGGGCGCGGACGGTGCGGACCGAGGCCACGGCCGCATGAGCGCGGGCGCCGGCGGCGAGGCGCTGCTCACCGACCTCTACCAGCTCACCATGCTCCAGGCCTACCTGGAGCACGGCTACACCGGCACGGCCGCCTTCGAGTTCTTCTCGCGCAAGCTCCCGCCGGAGCGGCGCTTCCTGCTCGCCGCCGGCCTCGAGCAGGTCCTCGACTACCTCGAGCACCTGCGCTTCACGGAGCCGGAGCTCGACTGGATCCGCCGCTCGGGGCGCTTCTCGCGCGACTTCGCCGACTGGCTCGAGGGCTTCCGCTTCACGGGCGAGGTCCACGCCATGCCCGAGGGCACCCCCTTCTTCGCCCACGAGCCCGTGCTGCGCGTGGTGGCGCCGCTGCCGCAGGCGCAGCTCGTCGAGAGCCGCATCATCAACCTGCTCCATTTCTCCATCCTGGTCGCCTCCAAGGCGGCGCGCTGCGTGCTCGCCGCCCCCGGCAAGCTCCTGGTCGACTTCGGCATGCGGCGCTCGCACGGCGCCGAGGCGGCCCTGCTCGCCGCGCGCGCCTGCTATCTCGCCGGCTTCGCCGGCACCTCCACGGTGCTCGCGGGCATGCGCTGGGGCATCCCGGTCTACGGCACCATGGCGCACTCCTTCGTGCAGGCGCACGACGACGAGGCGCTCGCCTTCGAGCACTTCGCGCGCAGCCACCCGACGAGCGCCGTGCTGCTGATCGACACCTACGACACCGAGGCGGGTGCCGAGAAGGTGGTGCGGCTCGCCCCGCGGCTGCGCGAGGCCGGCATCGCCGTGCGCGGGGTGCGCATCGACAGCGGCGACCTGGCCGAGCACGCGCGCCGCGTGCGCGGGATCCTCGACCGCGGCGGCCTGCGCGATGCGATCGTCTTCGCCAGCGGCAACCTCGACGAGCACGAGCTCGCGCGCCTCGTCGCCGCCGGCGCCCCCATCGACGGCTTCGGCGTCGGCACGCGCCTCGACACCTCCGCCGACGTCCCCTACCTCGACTGCGCCTACAAGCTCATGGAGTACGCGGGACGCCCGCGGCGCAAGCGCTCCGAGGGCAAGGCCACCTGGCCGGGACGCAAGCAGGTCTACCGCGAGCGCGACGCCGAGGGGCGTCTGCTGCGCGACGTGCTGACGGTGGAAGGCGACGGGCAGCCGGGCGAACCGCTGCTGGCGCCGGTCATGCGCGAGGGCCGCAGGCTCGCGCCGCCCGAGCCGCTGGAGGCGATCCGCGAGCGCGTGGCGCGCGAGCTGGCGGCGCTGCCGCCGGCGCTGCGGGCGCTCGAGCCGGCCGCGGAGCACTTCGCCTGCGAGATCTCGCCGGCGCTGCGCGCGCTGACCGAGTCCGTCGACCGCGGCTGATCGGCCTCAGCCGCCGTTGCCGCCCGAACGCTCCGGCCCCTTGGAGGAAGCGTCGCGCTCCTCCTCTTCCTCCTCGCCGGTGTAGCTCTCGTCGAACTCGATGCGGTTGCGCCCGAGACGCTTGGCGCGGTAGAGGGCGGCGTCGGCGCGCTCGATGAACCCCCCGGGCGTCTCGCCCGGGCGGTAGAGGGCCACGCCGGCCGAGAAGGAGGGCACCTTGAGGGCGCGGCCGTTGAAGCGGCAGTAGGTCTCGGCGGCGCGCTTCTTGACCTTGGCGAGCGCGCGCAGCGCCCCCTCGCGGTCGGTGTTGGGCAGCAGCACGGCGAACTCCTCGCCCCCGTAGCGCGCCACCAGGTCGTGGTGGCGGAAGACCGAAAGGATGTCGTTGGCGTAGCAGCGCAGCACGGCGTCGCCCGCCGCGTGCCCGTAGCGGTCGTTCACGGCCTTGAAGCCGTCGAGGTCGATCATCGCCAGCGACAGCGAGGAGCCGTAGCGCTGCACGCGCCCGACCTCGTCTTCCAGTCGCCGCAGGAAGGCGCGCCGATTGGGCAGATGGGTGAGCTCGTCGGTGAGGCTCAGGATCCGCGCCCGGTGCAGCTCGTGGCCGAGGCGACGGCTGTCGGTCTCGACCAT
The DNA here is from genome assembly GCA_015487895.1 of Gammaproteobacteria bacterium. Taxonomy (GTDB): domain Bacteria; phylum Pseudomonadota; class Gammaproteobacteria; order S144-34; family S144-34; genus S144-34. The sequence goes on from WFOW01000053.1 coordinate 2,964, forward strand.
CTGCAGGTAGCGGTAGGTGTCGTCGAGCTTGCGCGCGAGCGCATGATGCGCGCGCAGCATCTTCTCGATCTCGCGCACCGCGCTCGCGCGCAGGCGCTCGAACTCCGCCGGGCCGCCGCTCTGGCGCAGCTCCGAGAGCACCACCTCGAGCAGCACGCCGAACTCCTGGTTCTCGAGGATGGTCTCCTGCACCTGCAGCGCCAGCGTCTTCTGCAAGGTGCGGAGCTTGCGCACCTCCTCGGCCTGCCGGACACCGTCTCCCGCTGCGGCAGAGGGCGCCGGAACGGCGGAAGCGCCGCCCTCCGCCCCCCCGGATCCGCCAC
>WFOW01000054.1 GCA_015487895.1 Gammaproteobacteria bacterium
GAACATGAGACACCGCACACGGAACACTCACGACCCGGGTCGCCGCCGCGTCCTGCGGGGCGCGGCCGCGCTCGGCCTCATGGCCGGGCTGGGCCGGCTCGCGCCCGCCTTCGGCTGGGGCGCGAGCGGCAACGTCGAGGCGCCCAAGCGCAGCGAGGGCAATCTCGACATCTTCGAGCTCACCATCGAGCGCCGGCCCATGCGCATCGGCCGCCGTCTCGGCAACCCCATCACCATCAACGGCACCGTGCCCGGCCCGCTGCTGCGCTGGAAGGAGGGCCGCGAGGTCGAGCTGCGCGTCACCAACCGGCTCGACGAGGACACCTCCATCCACTGGCACGGCATCCTGCTGCCGCCGGAGATGGACGGCGTCCCGGGCGTGAGCTTCCCGGGCATCCGCCCCGGCGAGACCTTCGTCTACCGCTTCCCCGTCAAGCAGTACGGGACCTACTGGTACCACAGCCACTCGGGGCTGCAGGAGCAGCTCGGCCACTACGCGCCGCTGATCGTAGAGCCCCTCGAGCCCGAGCCCTTCCAGTACGACCGCGACTATGCGGTGGTGCTCTCGGACTGGACCTTCCGTGATCCGCACTGGGTGTTCTCGCGCCTGAAGAAGTCCGAGGGCTACTTCAACTACCAGCAGCGCACCGTCGGCGACTTCCTGCGCGAGGCGCGCGAGAAGGGCTGGGCGCAGGCCTGGCGCGACCGCGCCATGTGGGCCGTGATGCGCATGAGCTCGCGCGACATTCTCGACGTGACGGGCGCCGAGTACACCTATCTGATCAACGGCCGTCCCACGGAGACCGAGTGGAGCGCGCTCTTCCGTCCCGGAGAGCGCGTGCGGCTGCGCTTCATCAACGCCGCGGCCATGACCTTCTTCGACGTGCGCATCCCGGGCCTGAAGATGACGGTGGTGCACGCCGACGGCCAGCACGTGGCGCCGGTGACAGTGGACGAGCTCCGCATCGGCGTCGCCGAGACCTACGACGTCATCGTCGAGCCCGACGACCGGCCCTACACCATCATGGCCGAGGCGATGGACCGCTCGGGCTTCGTGCGCGCGAGCCTCACGCCGCGCGCCGGCCTTAAGGGGCCGGCGGTCGAGCCGCGCAAGGGACCGGTGGAGCGCGACGCGGCGGCGATGGGCCATGCCGGCCACGGCGGCGGGCATGGCGGAGGCCACGGTTCGGCGGCTCCCGCCGCCAAGGGCAAGGAGGACGGGGGCATGGGCCACGGCGGCATGCGCCACGGCGTGGCGGGCCACGGTGGCGCGGGCCCCATGCCCATGAAGAGGGACGGCCAGGGCGGCGGCAAGGGCCACGGCATGATGCACGGCATGGGCCACGGGGCCATGGCCATGGGCGGCGCCCCCGCCGGCTGGGTGCTCGCCGGCCGCAAGGTCCAGCACCCGCCCGGCGGCCACGGCCCGGGCGCGGCCATGGTCACCGACAACCCCCAGTACCGCATGGACGAGCCGGGGGTGGGGCTCGCGAGCGCGCCCGGCCACCGCGTGCTGGTCTACGACGACCTGCGCGCGCTCGCGCCCTGGCCCGACCGCAGGCCGCCGCAGCGCGAGATCGAGCTCCATCTCACGGGCAACATGGAGCGCTACATGTGGTCCTTCGACGGGAAGAAGTTCACGGAGGTCACGGGGCCGATCCATTTCCGCCACGGCGAGCGCCTGCGGCTCATCATGGTCAACGACACCATGATGGACCACCCCATCCACCTCCACGGCATGTGGATGGAGCTCGAGAACGCCCAGGGCGAGCACCGCCCGCGCAAGCACACGGTCGTGCTCAAGCCGGGCGAGATGCTGTCGGTGCTGATCACGGCGGACGCGCCCGGCGACTGGGCCTTCCACTGCCACCTGCTCTACCACATGAAGGCGGGCATGTTCCGCGTGGTGTCGGTGTCCTGACCGTAGGGAGGGTGCATCCATGAAGCTGAAGGCATTCCGTCTCACCGCCCCCCTCGCGGCCGGGGCGCTGGCGGCGACGCTGGGCATGCAGGCCGCGCTCGGGGCGGGCACGGGGCCGCAGAGCCAGCCCGGCTGGCCGCTGCCCGTCAACGACGCCGCCACCTATGGCAAGGTCCTGGTCGACCGCATCGAGTACGCCTGGGGCGACGAGGAGGACGTTCTCGAGTACGACGTCCAGGCCTGGTACGGCGGCGACTATCAGCGGCTGTGGATCGAGACCGAGGGCGAGGACGTGCGCTCGGGCGGCGAGGGCGGCGAGGTCGAGAACTTCGACGTCCAGTACAGCCGCCTCATCCGACCCTTCTGGGACGTGCAGGCCGGCTTGGGATTCCGGCGCACCTACGGTCCGGGACCCGACCACGAGCAGGGCTATCTCGTGCTCGGCATCCAGGGTCTCGCGCCCTACCTGTTCGAGGTGGACGCCAACGTGCGCGTCAGCGAGGAGGGCGACGCCTGGTTCGACCTCGAGGCCGAGCACGACATGCGCCTGACGCAGCGCATGTACCTGCAGCCGCGCTTCGAGGCCGTGGTGGCCGCCGGCAGCGACGAGGCCTTCGGGATGGGCACGGGTCTCAACAGCCTGCGCCTCGGGCTGCGCCTGCGCTACGAGTTCCGCCGCGAGTTCGCGCCCTACGTGGGGGTGCGCTGGTGGCGGCTCTACGGCGAGACCGCCGACATGGCGCGCGCCGACGGCGAGCCCACCGACGACCTCGCCGTGGTGGCGGGCATCCGCGCCTGGTTCTGAGCGAACGGGCGTCCCCGGGCCCGCGCGCCCGGGGACGCCCCTTCACCTGCAATGCGGAGGAAGATGCGATGAGAGCACGATGGCCCATGGTGGCGGTGCTGGCCTCGGCGGCGCTCGCCGCAGGCTCTGTCTCTTATAC
>WFOW01000055.1 GCA_015487895.1 Gammaproteobacteria bacterium
TCGGCCCCGGCGACGCCGTCACACCCGTGGCGGCTCCCGGCCGCCGGGTCCGGGTCGCGGATCTGCTTCCCTGAGAGACGGGAGACGGGTGACGGGAGACTGTACACCGTAACCCGCGAGCCGTAACCCGCCTGCGGGAGAGACTTCCGGCCCGATCATTGGCCGCGCGCGGAGCGCGCACCTTCCCTCGTCTCTCGTCCCCCGTCTCCCGCCTCTCCGCCGCAGGCGCCGCAGGCGGTCGCGGTTGGAAGCCCTTGTATAGTGGACGGGAGACGGATGACGGGAGGCGGGAAGGAAACGGCCGCGCGCGGAGCGCGCACCACCCCTCGTCTCCCGCCTCCCGTCTCTCGCCTCCGCGCCGCAGGCGGTTTCCGGACACACGGGGGCGCCACCTCACCCGCCGCGGCCGAAAGGCCTTGATGGCGGCATGGGATCGCGCCGCGGCGGTCCACATCGCGGGCGGGCGCGGGTATAGTAGGCCGTCCAGCGGCAAGCCCTGCGGGAGAGACCCCGCCGCCCGCACGGCGGGGCGCCGAAGGCGCAACCTCCGCCCGGAAACGCTCAGGCAGAAGGACCGCAGGCGCCCGGGGGGCCGAAGGCCCGCCCCCGCTGGCTCTGGAGAGCGGCCGGCCGTCCGGCCCACCGAAGGGGGTCAATCTCTCAGGTGCACGGACAGAGGGGCGGTGGACGGCGCGGGGGCCGTCCACCGTGCGCGTGCGCCGAGGCGGCGCCCCGGGCCGCCGCCGGAGAGAGACCGATGGGCCGACGAACGCCGCTCCACGACCGCCACCGCGCAGCCGGCGCCCGCATGGTGGGCTTCGCCGGCTGGGAGATGCCGCTCCACTACGGCTCCCAGGTCGAGGAGCACCACGCCGTGCGGCGTGCGGCGGGCGTCTTCGACGTCTCGCACATGACCGTGGTCGACGTCACGGGCGGGGGCGCCGAGGCCTTCCTGCGGCGCCTGCTCGCCAACGACGTCGCGCGCCTCGCGGCGGAGGGACAGGCCCTCTACACCTGCATGCTCAACGAGCGCGGCGGGGTGATCGACGACCTCATCGTCTACCGCGCCGGCCCCGGCTGGTTCCGGCTCGTGGTGAACGCCGCCACGCGCGAGAAGGACCTCGCGTGGATGTGCCGCCACGCGGGGCCCCACGGCGTGGCGGTCGCCGAGCGCGCGGAGCTTGCGATGCTCGCCGTGCAGGGCCCCGAGGCGCGCGAGCGCACGCTGCCGCTGCTGCCGCCGGCGCTGCGCCAGGCCGCGGCGGCGCTCGCACCCTTCCGCGCCGCCCACCTTGGTCCCGACGGGTGGCTCGTCGCCCGCACGGGCTATACCGGCGAGGACGGCTTCGAGGCGATCCTGCCCGCGGACGAGGCGGGGGCGCTGTGGGACGGCCTGCTGGCCGCGGGCGTGCGCCCCTGCGGCCTGGGCGCGCGCGACACGCTGCGCCTCGAGGCCGGGCTCAACCTCTACGGACAGGACATGGACGAGGACACCACCCCGCTCGAATGCGGCCTGGGCTGGACCGTGGCCTGGGAGCCGGCCGACCGCGACTTCATCGGCCGCGCGGCGCTCGAGCGCCAGCGCGCCGCGGGCCCGGCGCGCGTGCAGGCGGGGCTGGTGCTGGAGGCGCGCGGGGTGCTGCGGCCGGGCCAGACGGTGCGCACGCCACGCGGCGAGGGCCGCGTGACGAGCGGCGGCTTCGGCCCCACCATAGGGCGCTCGATCGCGCTCGCGCGCGTGCCCGCCGGCACGGAAGGGCGGGTGGAGGTCGAGATCCGCGGGCGGGCGCTGCCGGCGCGCGTGGTGCGCCCGCCCTTCGTGCGCCAGGGGCGCATCCGGATCGAGCTCGAAGACGAGAGCGGCCGCGCCGCGGCCGCGGCGGAGGGAGGCGAGAGATGAGCGACGTGCCCGAGGACCTGCGCTACACCCGCACCCACGAGTGGGTGCGCGCCGACGAGGACGGCCTCTACACCGTCGGCATCACCGACCACGCCCAGGAGCAGCTCGGCGACCTGGTCTTCGTGGAGCTGCCGGAGATCGGCCGCCGCTGCGAGGCCGACGAGGCCTGCATGGTGGTGGAGTCCGTGAAGGCCGCCTCCGACGTCTACAGCCCCGTGGCGGGCGAGGTGGTGGAGATCAACGAGGCCCTGGCCGACAGCCCCGAGCTCATCAACAAGGACCCCTACGGCGAGGGCTGGATGGTGCGCATCCGCCCGGACGATCCCAAGGCGCTGGAGGGGCTGATGGACGCCGAGGCCTACCGCGCGCTCATCGAGGAGGCCTGATGCCCTTCGTCCCCCACACCGAGGACGACGTGCGGCGCATGCTGGAGGCCATCGGCGTCGACGACGTCGAGGACCTGTTCGACGAGATCCCGGAGGAGATCCGCCTGCGCCGCCCGCTCGGGCTGCCCGAGGCGCTGAGCGAGGCCGAGGTCACGCGCCTGATGATGGACCGCGCCGAGCGCGACGGCCGTCCCGTGTGCTTCGCGGGCGCCGGCGCCTACGACCACCACGTCCCGGCGGCGGTGTGGGAGATCGCCACGCGCGGGGAGCTCTACACCGCATACACGCCCTACCAGGCCGAGGCGAGCCAGGGCACGCTGCAGCTCCTCTACGAGTTCCAGACCATGATCGCGGGGCTGATGGCGATGGAGGTCGCCAACGCCTCGCTCTACGACGGCGCCTCGGCGCTGGCCGAGGCGGTGCTGATGGCGGTGCGCGCCGGCCGCCGCGGGGGCGGGCGGCGGGTGCTGATGCCGCGCACCGTGCATCCGGCCTACCGGCGCACGGTGGAGACCATCGTCTCGCCGCAGGGCATCGAGCTCGTCGAGATCGACTACGACCGCCGCCGCGGGGTGATCGACCCCGGGGCGCTGCCGCAGGCCCCCGAGGGCCTCGCCGCGCTGGTGGTGCAGCAGCCCAACCACTTCGGCTGCCTGGAGGAGGCGGGCGCGCTCACGGACTGGGCGCACCGGCACGGCGCGCTCGTGATCGGCGTCGCCAATCCGGTGGCGGCGGCGGTGCTGGCGCCGCCCGGCGAGTGGGGCGCCGACGGCGCCGACATCGCCGCCGGCGAGGGCCAGCCGCTCGGCGTGCCGCTGTCCTCGGGCGGCCCTTACTTCGGCTTCCTGTGCGCGCGCAAGCGGCTGGTGCGCCAGATGCCGGGGCGCATCGTGGGCCGCACCGTGGACGCCGAGGGCCGCACGGCCTACACGCTCACCCTGCAGGCGCGCGAGCAGCACATCCGCCGCTCCAAGGCGACCTCGAACATCTGCACCAACCAGGGCCTCATGGTCACCGCCGCCACCATCCACATGGCGCTGCTCGGCCCCGATGGCCTCGAGCGCGTCGCGCTCGCGAGCCACGCGCGCGCGCGCGAGCTGCGGGCGGCGCTCGCGGCGGTGCCGGGCGTCGAGCCGCTGTTCCCCGAGACGCCCTTCTTCCACGAGTTCCCGCTGCGCCTGCCGCTGCCGGCGCGCGAGCTGCTGCGCGCGCTCGGGGCGCAGAACGTGCTCGGCGGCGTGCCGCTCGCCGGCGACTATCCCGAGCTCGGCGAGTCGCTGCTGGTGTGCGCGACCGAGACGCGCACGCCGGAGGACATCGCCGCCTACGCGCGCCACCTGGAGCGCATCGTCGCGCGCCAGGGGCTGTTCCGG
>WFOW01000056.1 GCA_015487895.1 Gammaproteobacteria bacterium
GTCTACTGCCGCACCGGGGCCCGCTCCGCGCAGGCCGTCATGTGGCTCGCGGGCCAGGGCTGGCGGGATGCGTTCAATCTGAGCGGCGGAATCGTCGCCTGGGCGCGTGCCGGCCAGCCGCTCCATCCGCCGCAGCCGGTCCGGGCCGCCGGCTGACGCGCTTGCTTCGGCGGGTTCCTTATCATATAAGTTTTACGCTCCATTCTAAATCGCCCAAGCTGAGGCGGCTGACAAGAGGAGAGCGACATGGCGAACTGGGATCAAGAGCTCGACGCGAGCGGCCTCAACTGCCCGCTGCCCATCCTGCGCGCGAAGAAGGCGCTCGCCGGCCTGCAGAGCGGTCAGGTGCTGCACGTGATCGCGACCGACCCCGGCTCGGTGAAGGACTTCGAGGCCTTCGCGAAGCAGACGGGCAACGAGCTGCTCGAGTCGAAGGAGGAGGGGGGCAAGTTCCACTTCCTTATCAAGAAGGCCTAGCCGTCACGGCCGGGCCTTTTTTCTTTCGCACCAGACGGCACCACAAACGACACCACTCAGAGGAGGGTAGCTGAATGGCGGACGAGCAGAAGAAGCTGGCCATCATCGCGACGAAAGGCACGCTGGACTGGGCCTACCCTCCCTTCATCCTCGCCTCGACGGCGGCGGCGCTGGGGTATGAGGCGCAGATCTTCTTCACCTTCTACGGGCTGCAGCTCCTGCGCAAGAAGCTGAGCCTGAAGGTGACCTCGCTGGGCAACCCGGGCATGCCCATGCCCATGGGCATGGACAAGTGGTTCCCCGTGCTCTTCCAGGCGCTGCCGGGCATGGAGGCCATGATGACATCCATGATGAAGGCCAAGATGAAGGCCAAGGGCGTGGCGAGCGTGGAGGAGCTGCGCACGATGTGCCAGGAGGCGGACGTCAAGCTCATCGCCTGCCAGATGACCGTGGACCTCTTCGACATGGATCCCTCGGAGTTCATCGACGGCATCGAGTTCGGCGGTGCGGCGACCTTCTTCGAGTTCGCCGGCGAGTCCGACATCTGCCTGTTCATCTGAGGCACGGCTCGAGCCGGGTGCGGCCCGGTGGGAGGTACGGGCCCGGAGCCGCGGCATCTGCCGCGGCTCCGTTTTTTTGGCCTTCCGTGCGTTCGCGGGGCAGAGGCCGGAAGAGGGCACGCGGGGAACGAGGCTGGACACCCACACCCACACCCACACCGGAGGAGGGCACCCGCTCGCCTCCCGGTGCCCGCCTCCCGTTTCTGCCGCCGCGGCGCTCAGCCGCGGCGGCGGTAGATGAGGCCGGGCTCGAGCAGGATCTCGCCCTCGCGGAGCTGGTCGAGCGGCCAGTGGCCGTCTGCGTCGCAGCGGGCGATGCGGTCGAAGACGTACTCGCCGTCGGCGGTGCGCATGCCTTCCCAGATCGGCCGCCCGAGGTGGACGCCGACGCGGCGGCCGAAGGGGTGATGGCTCGGGTTCACGGTGACCTCCTCGCGTCCGTTGCCGGTCCGAAGGGCATATCGGCCGGCGCCGGGGAGGCTTGAGCGCCCCCGCCTGGCGGGGGAGTCGACGGGGGACGGGTTGCGGGAGACGGGAAAGAAACGGCCGCGCCCGCTTCGCGGGGGTGCACGGGACGGGTGACGGGAGACGGGTGACGGGTGACGGGAAGATCAAAAGGCTGCGCGCGGAGTGCGCACCAACCCTCGCCTCCCGACCCCCGCCTCTCGCGGCTACCGAATGTAGGAACGGCATCCTGCCGCGCCCGCTTCGCGGGGGTGCACGGGAGACAGGAGACGGGTGACCGTACACCGTAACCTGCGAGCCGTAACCCGCCTGTGGGAGGGGCTTCCAGACCCGATCCAAAAAGCCGCGCGCGGAGCGCGCACCAACCCTCGCCTCCCGAACCTTTCCTCGCGTCTCTCCTGGCGCCTCTCCGGTTTCGTCCGTCCTTCTCCCGCCATCCGATGCCCGGCCGCCGCGCGCCGTGCCGTACAATAGCCGCCCATGGCCGGGAACACGATCGGGCGGGTCTTCTGCGTCACCACCTTCGGCGAGAGCCACGGGCCCGCCATCGGCTGCGTCATCGACGGCTGCCCGCCGGGGCTCGCGCTCTCCGAGGACGACATCCAGCCTGACCTCGACCGCCGCCGTCCCGGCAAGACGCGCCACACGAGCCAGCGCCGCGAGCCGGACCGGGTGCGCATCCTCTCCGGCGTCTATGAGGGCCAGACCACGGGCACGCCCATCGCGCTCCTGATCGAGAACGTCGACCAGCGCCCGCGCGACTACGCCGACATCGCCGACCGCTTCCGCCCCGGCCACGCCGATTACACCTACCTCCAGAAATACGGCGTCCGCGACCCGCGCGGCGGCGGCCGCAGCTCGGCGCGCGAGACCGCCGCGCGCGTGGCGGCCGGTGCGGTGGCCAAGAAGTACCTGCGCGAGCGCTGCGGGATCTCGGTGCGGGGCTACGTCGCCCAGGTCGGCCCCATCCGCGCCGAGCGCCTGGACTGGGACGCGGTCGAGCGCAACCCCTTCTTCTTCCCGGACCCGGACAAGGTGGGCGAGCTCGAGGCCTTCATGGACGCCCTGCGCAAGTCCGGCGACTCCGTCGGGGCGCGCGTCACCGTCGTGGCGAGCGGCGTGCCGCCGGGCCTCGGCGAGCCGGTCTTCGACCGCCTCGACGCCGACCTCGCGCACGCGCTCATGAGCATCAACGCGGTCAAGGGCGTCGAGATCGGCGCCGGCTTCCGCAGCGTCGAGCAGCGCGGCACCGAGCACCGCGACGAGATCACGCCCGAGGGCTTCCTGTCCAACAACGCGGGCGGCGTCCTCGGCGGCATCTCCAGCGGCCAGGACATCGTCGCCAGCATCGCGCTGAAGCCCACCTCGAGCCTGCGGCTGCCGGCGCGGAGCATCGACGCGCGCGGCCGGCCGGTGGAGGTCGTGACCAAGGGGCGCCACGACCCCTGCGTGGGCCTGCGCGCCACGCCCATCGCCGAGGCCATGGTCGCCATCGTCCTCATGGACCACTGGCTGCGCCACCGGGCGCAGAACGCCGAGGTCGAGCCGCCGCTCGCGCCCGTGCCGCCGTCGGCGCCCGAAGCCGGCGGCGCATGAGCCCGCGGGTCCCCTACTGGCGCCTGTCGGGCTTCTATCTCTTCTACTTCGGCACCCTCGGCGCCCTCATTCCCTACTGGAGCCTCTATCTCGCCGCGCGCGGCCACGGCGCGCGCGAGATCGGCGAGGTCTTCGCCGTGATGGCCGCGACCAAGCTGGTCGCGCCCAACGTCTGGGGCTGGCTCGGCGACCGCAGCGGGCGGCGCATGGCGATCGTGCGCCTCGGGGCGCTCGGCGCCTTCCTCGCCTTCTGCGGGGTGTTCGTGGCCGGGGGCTACGGGTGGCTGCTGGCCGCGGTGGCGCTGTTCAGCTTCTTCTGGAACGCCGTGCTGCCGCAGGTGGAGGCGACCACCATGAACCACCTCGGCCCCGAGACGCACCGCTACGCGAGCGTGCGCCTGTGGGGCTCGGTGGGCTTCATCGCCGCGGTCGCGGGCCTCGGGGCGGTGCTCGAGCGCACCGGCGCCGGGGCGGTGCCCGTGGCGGTGGCGGCCATGCTGGCGGGCATCTGGGCCGCGAGCCTCGCGGTGCCGGAGGCGCCGGCGGCCCGCGCGGGCGAGGACGTCCCTGCAGGCCTGCTCGCGCTCCTGCGCCGGCGCGAGGTGGCGGGGCTGCTCGCGGTCTGCTTCCTGGCGCAGGCGAGCCATGGCCCGTACTACGCCTTCTTCACGCTCTACATGGAGGGGGCGGGGCACGGCCGCGCCGTGATCGGCGGCCTGTGGGCGCTCGGTGTGGTGGCCGAGATCGGGGTGTTCCTGGTCATGCACCGCTGGCTGCCGCGCTATGGCGCCGTGCCGCTGCTGATGACGGCGCTCGCGCTCACGGCCGCGCGCTGGGTGCTGATCGCGGCCTTCCCGGGCTCGCTCGCCCTCATGGCCGGGGCGCAGCTCCTGCACGCGGCGAGCTTCGGGGTCTACCACGCCTCGGCCATCCACCTGATCCACGCCTGGTTCCGGGGCCGCCACCAGGGCCGCGGGCAGGCCCTCTACAGCAGCCTCAGCTTCGGGGCGGGCGGCGCGGCGGGCAGCTACGCCGCCGGCTGGGCGTGGGAGGGCGCGGGGCCGGGGGCGACCTATCTCGGCGCCGCCGTGGTGGCGCTGCTCGCCCTCGGCGTTGCGTGGGCGAGCCTGGGCCGGCGCCGCCCCGCGGCGGGGCCGGCGCCCGCCGGCACGCTATAATCCCTCGCTTCAGCCGGAGCGAGGCCCATGGGCGGCAGGACCCTCTACGACAAGATCTGGGACGAGCACGTGGTGCGGGCCGAGCCCGACGGCACCACGCTGCTCTACATCGACCGCCACCTGGTGCACGAGGTCACCTCGCCGCAGGCCTTCGAGGGCCTGCGGCTGGCGGGGCGGCGGCCGTGGCGCCCGCAGGCCATTCTTGCGGTGCCCGACCACAACGTGCCCACCACCGACCGCTCGCGCGGCATCGACGATCCGGTCTCGCGCGTGCAGGTCGAGACGCTGGACCGCAACTGCCGCGAGTTCGGCATCACCGAGTTCGCCATGGACGACCCGCGCCAGGGCATCGTCCACGTCATCGGCCCGGAGCAGGGCTTCACCCTGCCCGGCATGACCATCGTCTGCGGCGACTCGCACACCTCCACGCACGGGGCCTTCGGGGCGCTCGCCTTCGGCATCGGGACCTCCGAGGTCGAGCACGTGCTCGCCACGCAGTGCCTGCTGACGCGCAAGTCGCGCAACATGCGCGCGCGCTTCACCGGCACGCTCCCGCCCGGCGTCTACGCCAAGGACATGGCGCTCTTCCTCATCGGGCGCATCGGCACCGCGGGCGGCACGGGCTGCGCGCTCGAGTTCGCGGGCGAGGCCGTCGAGGGGCTGTCCATGGAGGGGCGCATGACGCTGTGCAACATGGCCATCGAGGCCGGCGCGCGCGCGGGGCTGGTGGCCGTCGACGAGACCACGATCCGCTACCTCGAGGGCCGTCCGCTCGCGCCCAGGGGCGCGCTGTGGGAGCGCGCGGTCGAGGCCTGGCGCGGGCTCGTGAGCGATCCCGACGCCGTCTTCGACCGCGAGGTGGAAGTCGACGTCTCGGCCCTGGAGCCGCAGGTGACCTGGGGCACCTCGCCCGAGATGGTCGTCGGCGTGGGCGGGCGCGTGCCGGACCCGGCCGACGAGCCCGACCCGGTGCGCCGCGGCGACATGGAGCGGGCGCTCGCCTACATGGGCCTCGAGCCCGGCACGCCCATGGCCGAGATCGCCGTCGACCGCGTCTTCATCGGCTCCTGCACCAACGCGCGCATCGAGGACCTGCGCGCCGCCGCCGCCGTGGTGCGCGGCCGGCGCGTGGCGCGCAGCGTGCGCCAGGCGCTCGTGGTGCCGGGCTCGGGCCTGGTCAAGCGCCAGGCCGAGGCCGAGGGTCTCGACCGCATCTTCCGCGCGGCCGGCTTCGAGTGGCGCGAGCCCGGCTGCTCCATGTGCCTGGCGATGAACGCCGACCGCCTCGGGCCGGGCGAGCGCTGCGCCTCGACCTCGAACCGCAACTTCGAGGGCCGGCAGGGCGCGGGCGGGCGCACGCACCTCGTCAGCCCGGCGATGGCCGCGGCCGCCGCGGTCGCCGGCCGCTTCGTCGACGTGCGCGAGCTGCTCGAGGCCGCCTGAGAGGAGGAGGCCGGAGATGGAGCCTTTCGAGCGGGTCACGGGACTGGTCGCGCCCCTCGACCGCGCCAACGTGGACACCGACCAGATCATCCC
>WFOW01000057.1 GCA_015487895.1 Gammaproteobacteria bacterium
CTCCCGCCCCCTTGCCGCCTTCGGCCATGCGCCGTCTCCCCCGTCCCCCTCAGGGCCTCAGATCTGCATGCCCATGATCTCCTGGTAGGCCGCGACCAGCTTGTTGCGCACCTGGGTCATGGCCTGGAAGGAGACGTTGGCCTTCTGGAGCGCCACCATCACCTCGGCGAGGTTCACGTTGGGATCGCCCGCCTCGAAGGCCGCGGCGAGGCGCCCGGCCTCCTTCTGCGCCTCGCTCACGCTGTCGATGGAGCGCCGCAGGAGCTCGCCGAAGTCCGGCCCGCCCGCGGGCCGGGGCTCGTCCACGCGGCCCTCGGCCTGGGCGGCGAGGGCCCGCATCTGGGCCAGCACCGCGCTTACATCAATGTCGCTGCTCATCTCCCGCTCCTCCTCACGGAACCTCGATGCCCATCTCGCGCAGCCGCGCGATCTTGTAGCGCAGCGTCCGGGGGCTGATGCCGAGGCGCTCGGCCGCGGCCTTGCGGCTGCCCGCGGCGCGGATCGCCTCGACGATGAGGTCGCGCTCGCGCAGCCTGAGGTCGCGGGCGAGCGCCGCCGCGCCCGCGCACCCCTCCGCATCCGCCACCGATCCCCCTTCCGGCGCGGCGGCCGGCGGCGCCTCGGCCGCCTCGAAGCGCAGGTCGGCGGCGGAGATCTCGGGCCCGCTGCGCAGCACGAGCGCGCGCTGGATCACGTTGTCGAGCTCGCGCACGTTGCCCGGCCACCCGTGCGCCAGCAGCCGCGCTTCCGCCTCCGCCGAGAGGCGCGGCGGCGGCTCGGCGCCCGGCGCGTGCTGGCGCAGGAAGCGGCGCGCGAGCGGCAGGATGTCGCCGCGGCGCTCGCGCAGCGGCGGCAGGTGGATGGGAAAGACGTTGATGCGGTAGTAGAGGTCCTCGCGGAAGCGCCCGGCGGCGACCTCCTCGCGCAGGTTGCGGTTGGTGGTGGCGAGCACGCGCACGTCGAGGCGGATGGTGCGCCTGCCGCCGAGGCGCTCGACCTCGCGCTCCTGCAGCACGCGAAGGAGCTTCGCCTGCAGGCCGAGGTCCATCTCCGAGATCTCGTCGAGCAGCAGCGTGCCGCCCTGCGCCTGCTCGAACTTGCCGGCGTGCGCCTGGTGCGCGCCGGTGAAGGCGCCCTTCTCGTAGCCGAACAGCACCGCCTCGAGCATGTTCTCGGGGATGGCGGCGCAGTTGATGGCGACGAAGGGGCCGTCGGCGCGCGCCGAATGGGCGTGGATGTGGCGCGCGAAGGCCTCCTTGCCGGTGCCGCTCTCGCCCGTGAGCAGCACGGTGACGTCGCTGCGCGCCACGCGGCGCGCGAGCGCGGCCAGCTCGCGCGTGCGCGGGTCCTCGGCCACGAGGCCGTCGCGCGTGGGCTCGTCCCCGCCGAGATAGCGGCGCGCGGTCTCGACCAGGGTCTCGGGATCGAAGGGCTTGACCAGGTAGTCGACGGCGCCCGCGCGCATCGCCTCCACGGCCTTCTCGATGGTGCCGTAGGCGGTCATCATCACCACCGGCAGCTCGGGGCGGCGCGCCTTGAGCGCGCGCAGCAGCTCGGCGCCGTCCATGGGCTCCATGCGCACGTCCGAGACCACGAGCCCGATGCCGCGCTCGCGCTCGAGGCGCTCGAGGGCCTGGCGCCCGTCGGCGGCCGCGACCACCCGCACCCCTTCCAGGCGCAGCGTCTCGCACAGGGCCTCGCGCAGGGCCTCGTCGTCCTCCACCACCAGCACCGCCGCCTCGCTCATCGCTCGATCTCCTCCTCGCGGATCCGCATCGCCTCCCTCCCGCTCGCGAGCGCGCGGCCCGCGGGCGGAAGCTCGATCTCGACCAGGGCGCCGCCCTCGGGGGCGGCGCCGGCGCGCACCCGGCCGCCGTGCGCCTCGACGACGGCGCGCACCACCGCCAGGCCCAGGCCCGTGCCGGCCGCGCGCGTGGTGAAGAAGGGCTCGAAGACGCGCTCGCGCAGCGCCTCGGGGATGCCGGGGCCGTCGTCGCGCACTTGGCAGCGCAGCCCGCCCGAGGGCGTGGGCTCGAAGCGCACGAGCACGCGCGTGCCGTCGCCGCCCGCCTCGAGCGCGTTGCCCACGAGGTTGGCGAGCGCGCCGACCAGGGCGTCGCGGCTGCCGCGCACGCGCGCGCCGCGCGCCTCGTCCTCGACCGCCAGCGAGGCCCTGCGCGCCAGCACCTGGGCCTCGACCGTGCGCCGCAGCTCGCGGGCCAGATCCCCGGCCCCGAGCTCCTCGACGCCGAAACAGCCCCCGCGCGCGTAGGCCAGCATGTCGTTGACCAGCCGCTCGAGATGGCGCAGGCGCTCGGTCAGCCGCGTGCCGAAGCGCCGGCGGTCGTCGGCGCCCAGGTCGGGGCGGCTCAGGTGCGCGGCGTAGAGCAGCGCCGAGGCGAGCGGGGTGCGGATCTGGTGCGCGAGCGCCGCGGCCATCTCGCCCATGGCGCCGAGGCGCTCCTGGCGCGCGCGCAGGTCCTGCAGCGCGCGGCTGTCCGTGACGTCCTGCAGCAGCACGATCTGGCCGCCGTCGGCCTCCAGGCGCCGCTGGGAGACGCTGAGCTGGCGGCCGTCACGCAGCACCACCTCCCCGCCCCGGCTCGCGGGCGTGAAGGCGCGCGCGCACACCGCCGACCAGGCCTCGCCCACCAGCGGCTCGCCCAGGAAGGCGAGCGCGCCCGCGTTCGCCTCGCGCACCACGCCCTCGCGGTCGAGGACGACGACGCCGCCCGGCAGCGCCTCCAGCAGGCGCTCGAGGCGCTCGGCGAGGCGCTCCTTTTCCGCGAGCTGGCGCAGGCGCTCGCTGCGCGCGGCGGCGAGCTCGGCGCTGAGCTGCGCCACGCGCGCCTCGAGCTCGCGGTAGGAGGCCGCGAGCTGCGTGGAGAGATCGTTGAAGGCGCGGAAGGCGTCGGCGAGGGCCTGCGGATCGTGCGGCAGCGGCTCGGCGATGCTCGTCTCCATGTCTGCTCCTCGCTGGGCGCGCGGCCGGGACGGCCGCCGGTGTGTGCCCAGCGATCTGCAAACAGCGTGCCGCCCGCCGCTGCGACGGGCGCTCAAGGGGTTAGCGGATGAAGGGGTGGCGGGAGGCCGCCGCCGTCAATTCCCCGTCGCCTCGGTGGGCCGCTGCAGGCCGTACTTGCGCAGCTTCTCGACGAGGGTGGTGCGGCGCATCCTGAGGAGCTTGGCGGCGTGCGCCACCACGCCGTTGGCCTCGTCCAGGGCCTGGCGGATGAGCGCGACCTCCATGCTCGCCAGGTGCTCGCGCAGGTCCAGCCCTTCGCGCGGAAGGCGCGGCGGCTGGAGCGCCGCCGCCGGCGGCGCCGCCGTCAGGGCCTCGGCGACCTCGGGCGGGGGGGACACCGCCTCGCCCGGCGGCAGGTGGCGGCGGTACTTCTCCGGGAGGTCCGCGACGTCCACCACGCCGAAGGGATGGAGGATGGCGAGCCGCTCGATGAGGTTGGCGAGCTCGCGCACGTTGCCGGGCCACGGGTACTGGCACAGCGCCATCACCGCCGCCGGCGACAGGCGCACCGACCCGCGGCGCTCGTGCTCGATGCGCGCGATCAGCTCGTTGACGAGCAGCGGGATGTCCTCGACGCGCTCGCGCAGGGGCGGCATCTCGATGGGGAAGACGTTGAGGCGGAAGTAGAGGTCCTCGCGGAACTTGCCCTCGCGGATGAGCTCCTCGAGATTGCGGTGCGTGGCCGCCACCACGCGCACGTCGGCCTCGATGCTGCGGTTGCTGCCCACCCGCTCGAAGACGCGCTCCTGGAGCACCCGCAGGAGCTTGACCTGCATGGGCAGCGGCATGTCGCCGATCTCGTCCAGGAAGAGCGTGCCGCCCCGGGCCAGCTCGAAACGCCCCTGGCGGGCGCTGATCGCGCCGGTGAAGGCCCCCTTCTCGTGACCGAAGAGCTCGCTCTCGAGCAGCTCCCCGGGGATGGCGCCGCAGTTGACGGGAACGAAGGGCCCCTCGCGGCGCGCCGAGTAGTAGTGGATGTTGCGCGCCACCACCTCCTTGCCCGTACCGGTCTCGCCCAGGATGAGCACGGTGGCCTCGGTCTCGGCCACCTGCTCGATGAGCCGGCGCACCCGCTGGATGGCGCGGCTGTGGCCGACCAGCGAGCGGAAGAGCTCCACCGGACGGCGGCGCGCCCGGCGGCCCTGGCTCTCGCGGTAGACCTCGGCCTGATGGAGCACGTTCGTGACCGCCGGGTACTTGAGCGGCTCGGCCACGCGCCCGAGGACCTCGCGCCCGAGCCCCTCCGGCACCGGATCGCCGTCCGCGCCTCCCAGCAGGTACACCGGCAGGTGCTCGTCCCACTCCCGGAGCTGGGCGACCAGCCGCTCGAGCGCCCGCGCCTCGCCCTCGCCCACCCAGGCGGCGAGCGCCGCGCCGGGCTCGCCGGCGCGCCCGCGCCAGGCGCGGGGCTCGGCGGGCACCGGCTCGTAGTCCAGGAAGGACAGGATCTGCGCGGCGCGCTCGCGCCGCGCCGCGTCGTCGTCGATCACCAGGACCCGGACGGCCGTCCCGGATCCTGCGGCC
>WFOW01000058.1 GCA_015487895.1 Gammaproteobacteria bacterium
CTCCTAGAGGGCTTCCGCCGCTTCCTGGAGCGTCTCTCCGGGGGAGCGGATGCGGCGCACGCCGCCGCCCACCAGCTCGCCGGCACCTATCTCGATGCCGGCATCCCCTTCGCTCTCCCGATGGGCGGCTTCAACGTCCTCAAGGAGCGGCTGGCCACGCTCGCGGCCGCGGACGCGTCCGATCCCCTGGCGGCCTACGCGGAGGCCGACGCCGTCTTCGAGCGGGCCAAGCGCGAGGTGGCGCGCGCCTATCTGCGGCGGGAGGCCGCCCACAGGGGTGAGGGGGAGGATGCGGTCGCGGCCACGGCCACGCGCCCGAGGCTCCTCGTCCGCCTGTGCCGGGAGTGGATGAGCCGGATCCGGGAGGCCATCGGCGGGAGCCTCGAGCGCTTCCCGCTCGAGCCCGCCGACCGCACGGAATTCGCGCGGGCGCTGCGCTATCCGGAGAGCATGCTCATCTGCCTGGACCTGAAGGTGTGCGACCAGATCGAGGCCCGGCACCGTCTCCTCGTGCAGCAGGCCGGGATCCTGCATGCCATGCTCGCCGCGGAGCGCTACGAGCAGGCCTACATCGCATACCGCGAGCTCGCCGGCCAGGTGGCGCAGCTGTGCAGCCTGCTCGGCACGCTCTACCTCGAGGCGGAGACCAACCGCCTGCACCGCTTCTTCCGCTTCGTGCAGGAAGCCCTCTATCTGCCAGGCAGGAAGCACCTGGCCGTGATCAACCTGCGCCAGCTCAACAAGGTCAACAGGCTCTACGGGAACGAGGCCGGGAACCGGGCGCTGGATCTGCTGGGGCGTGCGCTCGAGCGGGCGTTCGCCGAGCATCAGTCGTGGATGGTCTATACGCGGGGGATCGCGGGCGACTTCTACGTGTTTGCCCTGGGGCCGGATGCGGAGCCCTTCGATCGGCTGCTGCGGGAGGTGGCGGAACGGCTGGGTGTCATGGCGGGAGAGGACGGTGCGTTGCCGTTCGCGCCCGAGGTCGGCTACCACGGCATCGAGCTGACCACCCTCACGGAGCTCACGGCCGAGAGCATGCACCTCATCGTGCAGTACCTGACCGAGCGCGGCCGGCGCGAGCCGGGCCGGGTGTCCACGGGGCGGCGCGAGGCCGGGGCCATGATGGGCTGGCTACGCGAGCGCCATCGGCGCGCGGTCGACCTAAGGGCCAAGCTCACCGCCGAGGGCACCGAGATCTTCATACAGCCTCTGGTGACCCTGGACGACAGGCGCGAGATCCACGCCTTCGAGGTCCTGGGCCGCTTCCGGGAGGGGGAGGGCTTCCTGCCCGCCGGGATGTTCGTCGAGGACGTGGTGAGCATGGGCCTCACCGTCGAGCTGGATCTGCTCGTCCTGGGCGCGGTCGTGCGGCACGCGCCGGCGCTGCGCGGCCTCACGCGCCGGCTGTTCGTGAACGTGTTTCCGACGACGCTCGGCAGCGAGCGTTACCTGGAAGCCTTCCGTGGCGCGATGGCGGGGCCGCTGGCGGGGCTGGATCTGG
This sequence comes from Gammaproteobacteria bacterium, assembly GCA_015487895.1. GTDB lineage: Bacteria > Pseudomonadota > Gammaproteobacteria > S144-34 > S144-34 > S144-34. The sequence goes on from WFOW01000058.1 coordinate 1,505, forward strand.
TGGTCGAGCTGACCGAGCGCATGCTGCTCGAGCGGCAGGGGCTCGTGCGCGAGCTGCACGGCCGCCACGGGCTGAACTTCGCGATCGACGACTTCGGCGTCGGCTACTCCAGCCTGGGCACCGTGATCGATCTCGCGCTGGAGGGCGGCGTGCGCTACCTCAAGATCGACGGCTCGCTCACGCGCAGCCTCGGCCAGCGCACCGCCAGCGAGCGGGTGATGCGCATCACCCGCCAGATGGCAGGGGAGCTGGGCCTGAAGACCGTGGTCGAGATGGTCGAGACGCCCGACCAGGCCGAGCGGCTGCGCCGTCTGGAGATCGACTTCGGGCAGGGATACTTTCTCGGGGTGCCGGATCCCGTACCCGTCTGGCAGGGCAAGCTCGCGTATCTCAGGAGCCGCGGCGCGACGGACGGGGCCGGCGGCTTCCCGCTCTGAGGTCCGGCCGGCCCGGAAGCGTCGTATCGGGGCACGGCCTCGCGTGACCGGGCGGCGCCCGGCCGCAAGGGCATCGGGCTTGCCGGCGGCGAGCCCTGCCTCCTCTGCGAGACGGGATGGAGGCGCGGCAACGCGGGGCCGGTGTCGAGTGTTGTCTCCCGGAGGCCTTCGGCGTCACGCGCCTCAAGGAGGCGGGCTGAGCGGGCGCGGGCGCGCCGTCTCTCCGGGCCGCGCGCGGGCGAGGAGCCGGCCGTCGGGCGTGAGGCAGCGCGCCTCGCGGAGCCCTTCGGGCAGCCGCGCCGCGGGCACGGGCCGCACCGCCACCGGATAGGTGAGCACCTGCGCGACGAGGGCGCCGGGCGGCGGCGCCTCGTGGTGAACCGCGATCTCGACCGTACCGCCGGGCCGCACCCGCACCGAGCGGATCTCCACCCGATGGCCTGCGGTGGGCGCCGTGCCCAAGAAGACGACGGCGGCGGGCAGCGCGCCGTCCGCCAGCCGCTCGCGGACCGTCTCGGCGGCCGGCGGCGGCAGCCGCGCCAGGAAGGCCGCGAGCGCCGCGCGCTCGGTGAGCAGGGCGCAGGCCGCGTCCGGGAAGGGGCCCGCGGCCCGGGCGGCGCGTGTCGCATCGCCCGCGCACGCCGCCGTCGCGAGCGCGACGAGCGCCAGCGCGGCCACCGCGCGCCGCCTCATCGCGGCACCTTGTCCGCGGGGACGGCGATGGGCCGCCAGTCGGGGCTGTGCGGGTGGCGCCGCTCGCGCCCGAGCGCGATCAGGCGCCGGATCTCCTCCGGGAAGCGGGCATCGGCGCGGATCTCCGTCAGCTCGTAGCGCACGGGCACGGTCAGGCGCGGGCCGGCGTTGCCGTAGGTCGGCAGCACGATCTCGCGGTCGAGGCTGGTGCGCTCGCGCCCCTGGCGCAGGGCGTCGAGCACGGCGAGCAGCACCGGCTCGCCGGCGGCGGCGTCGAGGTAGCGCTCCATCTCGCGCGTGCGGTTCATGATCCCCGACGGCTCGTAGTCCGAGGGCTGGCGCTGGCGGTGGCCGAAGATGCCCTCGGGGTCGGAATAGATGTCGGCGTGGTACGAGATGGGCGGGGGCATGTCGGACCAGACGGCGATGGCCGGCAGGTGGCGCCCGCCGCGCACCTTTCCGAGGGTCACGTAGACGCAGGTGCGCGGCGGCAGCGGCGTGACCCCAAGGGCGCCGACGTAGCCGCCGACGAAGCCCATCATCGGCAGCATCGGCATCGCGGGGCCCTGCTGCGTCCGGAGCCCGCCCGTCACCTGGAGCGTGCCGCAGTAGCTGAAGCGCTCGAGGGCGGCGGCCGGCAGCGCCAGCGCCGCCAGCAGGCCGGCGATCAGGGCTCGAGAGGTCTTGCGCAGGGTGCTCATGGCTTCGCGACCTCCTCGGTGCTTGGTCCTGGGATGCCTGGCGCTCGCGGTCATCTTGCGCATGCCGGAGGCAGCACGGTGCCGAGCAGCGCGCCGAGCGCGTGCCGCACCGCTTCGCATTCGCGCCGGTACGGAAGGTGCCGGCGCAGCAGCGCCACCAGGCCGGCCTGGCGGGCGGCGCGGCGCAGCGTGCCCGAGGCGCCCAGCTCGTGGAGCCGGCTGATGCGCACGAAGGGGGCGAGGCGCGGATCGCCGCGGCCGGGCGCGATGCGGCGCAGCCAACGGGCGATCCAGGGCGCGTCCGCCGCCCCGGGCGCCGGGAGGCCGCCACCCGGGGCCCCCATGGCGGCCCGCAGGCCGGCTTGCCACTCGATGCGCCGCAGCAGGAGCTCGGCCCGGGCGAGGGCGCGGGGCTGGTCCCACAGCCCCTCGACCAGCGCGCGCACGCCCCCGTAGTCGAGCGCGGCGAGCAGCCGCCCCACCAGCGCCGCGGCGCGCGCCTCGTCCAGGGCCCCGGTCCGCAGGGCCTCGACCACGAGCTCCCGCAGCCTCTCCCGGTCCGCGGCGTCCCGGGGCCGGCCGACCAGGGCGAGCAGCCGCACCCGCTCCTCCCACGTGCGCTCCGGCCGCGCCGCCTGCCGCACCAGCCAGCCGTCGAGCAGGGGCCGCGGCACGAGGTGCGCCAGCAGCGCCCACGGCGGCGGATCGCGCTCGGCCTCCACGAGGCGTGCGAGGCCGTCCCCACCCAGGCCGCCGCGTTCCGGCAGCCCATCGAGCCAGGCATCGAGGGGCTCGCGCGCCAGCGCGGCGAGCAGGGCGCGGGCGGTCTCCGGCTCCAGCGGCGCGGCCTCAAGGAGGGCCCGCCGCTCGGCTGCCCCGCCGGCCCGTCCGAGCAGCACGGCGAGGAGGCGCTCGGCCCCGAGCCCGGCCGGCAGGCGCCGCTCGAGGGCCCGCCGTGCCGCCTCCATCTTGCGGATGACGTTGGGGTCGGCGTCGCCGCGCCGGGCCCGCTCCTCGAGCCGCGCCAGCAGTTCGGGCGTCGCCGCTCGTGCCACCTCCAGCGCCATTGCGGCGTGGTCGCGGACGTAGGGGCTGGGATCGTCGAGCGCGGCGATGAGCGCCTCGGTGGTGGCCGGCTCCCGGGCGGGCACGGCGACGAACCAGTAGGCCGCCGCCCGCCGCACCTCGGGGGCGGGGTCCGCCAGGAGGGCCCGGACGCGGGGTTCGGCGCTGGCGAGCGGTCCGGTGTCCTCCCGGGCCGAACGCCAGGCCGCCTCCAGGGCGCTGACCCGCTCGCGGGCCGGCGCCGGTCCTTCGGCGATCGCGAGCAGCGCCTCGAGGACGGCCGGGGCGGGCGGCAGGCCGAGCGCGGCCACGGTCTCCAGCGCGCGGGCCCGCGCCGCGCCCGCCTGGCGGAGCGCCTCGGCCAGCCGGGCCCAGCTCGCCGCCGGGTCGCCCAGCGCGAGCAGGGCACGCCAGGCCGTGGCGCGGACTGGCGCATGATCGTCGTCCAGCAGGCGCCGGAGCGTCTCCCGGGCCTCGCGGTCGTCGGGGCGCTCGCGCAGGCGCTGCGCCAGGCGTTCGGCGAGGCGCCTGCGTGCCTCGGGAGGCAGGTCGGCCGGGTCGGGCGGGGCGCCGGGCGCGCCCGCCGCCGCCGCCAGCGCGGCGAGCTCGGCGAGGAAGGCGTCGCCGGGCCAGCGGGCGCGCAGCCGGGCGAGCTCGGAGGCGATCCGGGGGGCGGCCGCGCGGAGGGCCTCCTCCAGCGGCCAGCCGCAGCCCTTCGCGCGCCCCGCGCGCGCGGCCTCCCAGGCGGCGAGGAGCCGCAGCGCACCGCGCCGGCCCTGGGATTCGAGCAGGCGCGCCGCCTGGCCGCACGGGCGGTCGCCGTCCCGCACCGCCATCTCCAGCCAATCCAACAGTCGCTCGGGCAGCGCGGGGAGCGGACCTTCGTGACGCGCCAGCACCTCGACCGCCGCGCGGCGCTCGGCCTCGTCGGAGGCCGATGCGGCGGCATCGGCCACACGGCGGAGCTGGGCGGGCGTGAGCCGGCGGCCCGCCAGGCGCCGGAGGGCGTCGGCCCGAAGGCGGGCGGCGGAGCCGAACGGGCGCAGCGACGGATCCAGCTCGCGTGCGCGCGTCACCACCACCAGGAGCCCGGCCGTTGCGGCAGGGCCCGGGATGCCGCCGAGCAGCCCGGGCAGCCGCCAGACGTGGGGGCTGCGGCCCTCGACGAGGCGCCGTGCCCATCGGGCAACGGCCTCGGGCTCGAGGCGCCTCGCGAGCGCCTCGCCCGGCAGCCCCGCCAGGAGGGCGAGCGCGGCCTCGCCGGCCGCCGGATCCAGGGTGGCCTCGAGCAGGGCGGGCGCTCCATCGGCCACGGCCTCCGCCAGGGCGGGGTCTGCCGTCGCCGCCGCCCGGAGCACCTCGACGGCCAGGGTCCGCTCGGTGCCTTCCCGCAGCCAGCGCAGCGGCGTCTCCACGCAGAGCCGGCGGGCGAGCGCCGGGTCCTCGAGGGCCAGGGGCGGCAGCACCTGTCCCAGCACCCACCAGATGCGCTGGCGCACCGCCGCCGGCGTGTCGGGCGCCACCCAGGGCCCGGAGATGGCCCGGGCCATGTCGGCGGCGTGCGTGGCCGCCAGGCGCCCGCGCTCGAGGGCGCGGGCCACCGCCTCGAGGGTGGCGGGATCGGTGGGCGAGGCCTCGAGGCGCGCCACCAGCGGGGGCGCGCCGGAAGCCGGTGCCGCCGGGAAGAGGGAGGCGGCCGCGAGCGCCAGGGCGGGCAGTGCGGTGCGCGCGCTCATCCGCGGGCGAGGATCACCTCCACGCGCCGGTTGCGCGCGCGGTTCGCGTCGGAGTCGTTCGGCACCACGGGGCGCGTCTCGCCGAAGCCCTTCGGCCGCAGGCGCTTGGGATCGACGCCGAGGCGGGCGAGCTCGAGGGCGACCACGTGGGCGCGCAGCTCCGAGAGCACCTGGTTGAAGCGCTCGGGGCCGACGTCGTCGGTGTGGCCCTCGACCCGCACCGTGCCCCTGCGCAGGTCGGCCAGCCGCGCGAGCTTCTCCAGCGTCTGGCGCGCGCCCGGCTTGAGGTCCCACCTGCCGAGGTCGAACAGGATCGCCTCCGAGAGCGTCACCTTGACGCCCTCCGGCGTCTCCACCGCGCCCAGCTCGCGCATCAGGTCCTTCTCCGCCTCGGGGCGCGGCTCCGGGCGCGAGTAGGCGGCGATGCGGATGTCGCCGACCAGCGCCGGGGCGTCGGCGTAGCGGGTCGCGGAGCCGGACCGGCGGTTGAACCAGAAGGAGACCGCCGCGATCGGGGCCTGCGGACGGAAGGGGCGGTGCGCCACGCGGCGGCCATTGACGAAGAAGCGCACCTGGCCGCGGCGCACCTGCACGGCGATGCGGTGCACCCGCTCCGGCTCGAGCCGGGTCCGCCCGAGCTCAAAAGCCAGCCCGCCGGGCGTGCGCCGCGCGCCAAAGGCCGCCCCGTCGCAGCCCACGACCCCGCCGAGCAGGGCGTTGCGATCGCGCTGGGGGTCGCGCTCGATGTCCT
>WFOW01000059.1 GCA_015487895.1 Gammaproteobacteria bacterium
GTTGAGCTCGATGTCCTGGAGGCCGATTTGGCCGGGCGCTGGCGGCGCGTGGCGGAGGCGGCGCGCGCGCTCGGCATGGGCGTGGTCGCCATCGGCATCCTGCCGACGCTGCGCCAGGAGGACCTGACGCTGGCGGCCATGTCGCCGCTCAACCGCTACCGCGCCCTCAACGAGCAGGTCTTCGCCCTGCGGCAGGGGCGGCCGGTGCGCGTCGACATCGCCGGCCGCGAGCACCTGGTGCTCGAGCACCGCGACGTCATGCTCGAGTCCGCCACCACCTCCTTCCAGATCCACCTCCAGGTGCCGGCCTCGCGCGCGGTGCGCTACTACAACGCCTCGCTCGTCGCCTCGGCGGCCACGGTCGCGGTCGCGGCCAACTCGCCCTATCTCTTCGGCCACGACCTCTGGGACGAGACCCGCATCCCGCTCTTCGAGCAGTCGATCGAGGTCGGCGGCTACGAGGGCGCGGCCTTCGGCCCGCTGCGGCGCGTCAGCTTCGGCACGGGCTACGCGCGCGAGAGCCTGATGGAGGTCTTCCGCGAGAACCTCGAGCACTTCCCGGTGCTGCTCCCGGTCGAGCCGCAGGGCGAGGCCGCGACGCTCCCGCACCTGCGCCTGCACAACGGCACCGTCTGGCGCTGGAACCGGCCGCTCGTCGGCTTCGACGAGGAAGGGCCGCACGTGCGCATCGAGCACCGCGTGGTGCCGGCCGGCCCCACCGTGGCCGACGCGGTGGCCAACGCCGCCTTCTACTTCGGCCTCGCCCACCACCTCGCGACGCGGTCTCCCGCGCCCGAGGCCGAGCTCCCCTTCGACCGCGCGCGCGACAACTTCTACCGCGCCGCGCGCGACGGGCTCGGCGCGCACGTGCACTGGCCGGGGCACCGCGTGGCGCATCCGCTCGCCACGCTGATGCCCGAGCTCGCCGACGCCGCCGGCGAGGCGCTGCTCGATCTCGGCCTCGGCGTGGCCGAGGTCGAGCGCTGCATCGGCATCGTGCGCGAGCGCGCGCGCACGGGACAGACGGGGACGGCCTGGCAGCGCGCCTGGACCGCGGCGCACGGGCGCGGCATGGCCGGCCTGCTCGAGGCCTACATGCGCAGGCAGGCGGCCGGCGAGCCCGTGCACGCCTGGGACGCGCCGGCGGAGGCGTGAGGGCGGAGATGGCCGACGCCGAGAGGCCCTATCTGCTCGATCACCTGCCGCCGGGCTTCCTGGAGGCGCGCGCGCGCGAGCTGCACCGCGTGCTGCCGGGGCCCACCCTCATCGAGCTCGCGGGACGGCGCGAGCCGCCGCTGTTCGTCTCGCTCCTGCTGCACGGCAACGAGGACGTGGGCCTGCGCGCGGTGCAGGAGCTGCTGCGCGCGCACCGCCCCGACCGCCTGCCGCGCAGCCTGGCGCTGTTCGTGGGCAACGTCGCCGCGGCCGCCGCCGGCGTGCGGCGCCTGCCGGACCAGCCGGACTACAACCGCATCTGGCCCGGCGGCGGCCCCGGCATCACGCCTGTGCACCGCATGGCGGCGTGGGTGGTGGAGCGCATGGCCGCGCGCGGGGTCTTCGCCAGCGTGGACCTGCACAACAACACCGGCCGCAACCCGCACTACGCCTGCGTCAACCGGCTCGAGCCCGCCTTCCTGCGGCTCGCGCTGCTGTTCTCGCGCATCGTGGTCCACTTCACGCGCCCGCGCGGGGTGCAGTCCATGGCCTTCGCGCCCTTCTGCCCCGCGGTGACGGTCGAGTGCGGGCGCGTGGGCGACGGCGCGGGGCTCAGGCGCGCGGTCGCCTTCCTCGAGGCCTGCCTGCATCTCGCCGAGATCCCGGCGCGGCCCGTGGCCCCGGAGGAGATCGACCTCTACCACACGGTGGCGCGCGTGCGCGTGCGCCCCGGCGCGCGCATCGCCTTCGGCACGGGGCCGGACCCGGAGGCCGACCTCGTGCTGGTGCCGGACATCGACCGGCTCAACTTCTCGGAGCTTCCGGCAGGGACGGTCCTCGGCTGGGCGCGCACGCCCGAGACGCTCGTGGTCGAGAACGACGACGGCGAGCGCC